>NZ_JBVIHP010000001.1:302537-408189 GCF_055570235.1 Streptomyces sp. NPDC031274
GGTGATACGGGAGGAGGCAGAAGAGGGAAGAGGAGCGGGGGCCGCCACCGCCCCCCCCCCCCCCCCCCCCCCCCCCCCCCCCCCCCCCCGGGGTGCCATCGAAGGTCGGTACGCCTAGTCTCTGTGGTGTGCTGAGCATCGTGGATGATCTGGCCGGGTTCGGACCGCTGCGGATGTGCGCCCACGCGCCGTCAGTCGGCGGCCCTGACGACCCGGACGACCTGACCGGTCTGCGCGTGCTCCTCGTCGCGGACGTCCTGGCCCGCGTCGTCGAGCTGCGCGGCCGGGCCGTCCTCATCGGGTGGACCTGCCCGCCGTCGGCCTCGGCCGCCGCCGCCGGTATCCGTCCGGCCGACGCCCACGGCACCCCCGACGAGATCGTCGCGGCTCTCGGCGGCCCGCCGACCGTACACCTCACCAGCCGTACGTACGCAGGTGCGGACGGTCTGTCCCTGCACATCGGCGAGGCCGCCGCCACAGGTGTGGATCGCGACATGGGCCGGGACGCGGGCCCGGACGCGGACCGGGATTCTGATCGGAACGCGCTCGCCCTGCGGCTGCTCCTGCTCGGCCACCCGCACCACGAACCCGTCGACGTCACGGGGCAAGCCGTCGCCGCCGCCGCTGAGAAGCTGGCCAACTGGCGCAAAACGGTGGCCGCTTGGGCCGACGAACCATCCAAGGCGATGCCCGCCGACATCGTGCGACGGGCCAGTGCCGCCCTGGAGGAGGGGCTCGACACCCCGGCCGTGCTGCGGCTCCTCGACGATCTGGAGGCGGCCGTCGACGTGCCGGGCGGCGCCAAGTTCGAGACGTTCGCGTACCTCGACCGCGTACTCGGTCTCGAAGTCGTCCGCGATATCGGCCGCTCGCATTCCGCCGACGTGTACCGGTGAGACGAGGCGGTGGCCGCCCCGAACCGAGCTTCTCGCGCAGGCGCCTGATGTGGACGGTGAGCGTGCCCGAGCGGGGGCAGTACGCTCCGGCGCGTCTGAGGCCGGCGCCCCGGTAAGGCCGTACCACTCGGCGGAGCGTCTCATTCCCGCATTCCAGGCGGATTCCGTCCGCCCTGGTCAGAGCCTGTCCTTGTGTTCCCGCGTTCCAACATCGCCGTTTGCTGTGGCGGTTGGGACGGTTCACTCCGCAAGGTCGGAGTGTCCAGGCCCGGCCACCGGTTCGGGTCGCGGACGGCTCAGTACGTGAAAGCCAAGCAAGGAGATGTCTATGAAGTCATGGCGCACTCGGATCGGTGTCGGCCTCGCCGTCGGCGCGGCGGCGGTCACCATCCCGCTGACCAGCACCACCGCCTTCGCCGCCGATCCCCCTGGTGCCGGCTGGGTCCCTGTCGGCGCTGAGGCCTATCCCTCGAAGGCGGCGTGTGAGGCGTCGGAGCTTCCGATGGCTCACGATGCCGGGTACAACGAGGTGTGGTGCGATGACAGCAAGACCATCATGCCCATCTTCTACCGCTGACGTCACTGACCGGTCTCCGCTCGGCGGGGACTCGTCCCGCTGACGTCGCTGCGAGCAAGTCCGCTGCCCCTGGCGTGTCGCGCCAGGGGCAGCACCCTTGTACCCATGTCATGCAGGATCACGACCCCCCGCGGCGCTCACCACGTGCAGTCGGCGTGGAGGTCGTGGATGCTGTCGGCGAGGAAGGCCCCGTCCTCATCGGGGTGCTCGGCCACGACCAGGCCGGTGGCGTCAAACTCCAGTTTCACCGTGCGGGGTTCCTCGTTCATCCGGGCAGACGAGACGCCTCTCACGGCGGATGCTGAGCCTACGGTCACACGTATCGGGACGGAGAAGGCAGCTGCCAACTGCAAGGAGAGCACGCATTCATGCGCACTCCGTATGTCGTCCCGGCATCTCGATTCCGGTGACTGACGTTCTGTGGCAAGGCTTCGCATCGTGCCGGTGCTCGTCGGCGTGTGGGGCGCGGCTCTACGGTCCCACCGCGCCCTGCACGAATCTCCGAAGGTGCGCGCGTGCCCCATCGGGCTGTTCGAGCCAAGGCTCGTGGCCGGCGCTGTCGATCCGCGTCAGGGGAACATTGAGCCGGTGCGCAAGGGACTCGAGTTCCGACAGCGGGCGGGGATCGTCAGCACCGCCGAGGATCTCCACCCGCTCCGGCAGGCACCTGCGCAGCGCGTCAAGGTGCTGGTCGAGTGGGTCCGCACGTGATTCCGCGCCGAGTTCACGGTTCATGACCCAGTTGACGGGACGGCGTTCGCGGGCCTCCTGCGCGGCCCAGTGCCAACGGCGTTCGGGATCGGCGTGGTCGGTGAACCAGGACAACGTGAGCAACTCGACTTCCTGGTCCTCGGAACGGTGCGGCAATTCCTGCAACTCGCGCAGCCGCTCCCCTTGCGGTGCCGACATGCGGCGCTCGCGTTCCGCTTGATACCCCGTACGCCACTCGCCGACGAACGGCCCGCACATCAGCAGCATCGCGGCCACCCGATCCGGGTGGGCCACGCAGAACCGGCCGGTCAGGGTGGCGCCGTACGAGTGTCCGATCAGCACAGCCTCAGGCACGTCCCACACGTCGAGAAGCTCAGCGAGATCGTCCACATGCCGGGCGAGGGTATGGCGGCCCTGCCACCGGGACTCGCCGGTGCCGCGCTGGTCGTAGCGGTACACGGGAGCGATGTCCGCGATCATGGTGGCGACGTCGCCCAGATAGTCCGGCAGGCCAGGGCCGCCGTGCAGCAGGATCACGGGCGGCTTCCGAGTCGTGTCGCCCAGCGCCATCCAGCGTATGTGAGCTTCGTCGGTCATCCGCGCAAGGCCCTGCGTCTCTGTCAGTTTCACCGTGGAGAACCTACCGATGTCCCGGGATCTCGAGCCGGCCCCGATGCACATGGACGGCTGGTGGGGCTCGCGGCTTCTGTCGCGAGGTCACGGAACTGAAGGCGCTCTTGGCCAGGCAGCTTGCGCGCGGTACGGTCTGTTCGATATCGACGACGGCAGGCGGAAGCCGGTGGAACTCCGGCACGGTCGCGCCACTGTGAACGAGGCATTTCCCCGTAGAGCGGGAGATGTCGCGTGAGTCAGACCCGCAGCTGTCGTCCTGTGCACCACCGAGATGGGACGCGAACTCCCGAGGAGGATCTGCCATGGCGCAGACCGTCGCCCAGTCGACAGCCACCACCCCTGCTCTTCCCGCCAAGTTGCCGATCGGCGCGATCGTCCCCTGGGCGGTCTTCTTCGGCATCTTGATGCTCGTCCTGCTGTACTTCGTCGGCGCGGAGCAGGGTGCCACCTCCGTGGTCAACGGCGCGGATGTTCACGAGTGGGTCCACGACGCCCGCCACCTGCTCGGCTTCCCCTGCCACTGACGAGGAAGACCGCGCACCCATGAACTCCGCAACTGTCAGAAGACTGCTTGTGCGGGGCATGCTCGCCGGCTTGGGCGCCGGCGTGCTCGCCCTTCTCGTCGCCTACTTCCTGGGCGAGCCCAGCGTCGACAACGCGATCGGTTTCGAAGAGGCACACGCCCCTGCCCACGAACACGAGGTCGAGCTGGTCAGCCGTAGCCTCCAGTCCACCGGCGGCCTCGCCACAGGTGTCCTGATCTACGGCGTGGCCTTCGGCGGCATCGCCGCCCTCGCCTACTGCTTCGCCCTCGGGCGCGTCGGCCGCTTCACCCCTCGTGCCACGGCCCTCCTGCTCTCCGGCACGGCCCTGCTCGCCGTATACGTCGTGCCGTTCCTGAAGTACCCGGCCAACCCGCCGTCCGTCGGCGACCCCGACACCATCAGCAAGCGCACGATCCTGTACTTCCTGATGATGGTGCTCAGCGTGCTCCTCGCGATCGCCGCCGTGATCCTCGGCAAGCGGCTCGCGCCCAGATGGGGCACCTGGTACGCCACTGTCGCGGCAGGCGCCTTCTTCACCCTGGTGATCGCTCTCGCGTATCAGTTCCTGCCGGTGATCAACGAGGTACCGAAGGACTTCCCCGCCGCTCTGCTGTGGCGGTTCCGCACCTCGGCGCTCGCCATCCAGCTCACTCTGTGGACTGGATTCGGGCTGATCTTCGGGGAGTTGGCGCAGCGTGTGCTGACTCCGCGACCGGAAGCGGCAGTATCGCCGGAGGCGACTTCCGCACCGCACTGAGACATTCACCTTCATGCCGAGCGGGTGTCCGAGACATCTCCGCGGACGCCGCGGGAGAGTTGGACAGCGGATGCCTCGGCTGCGCGCTCGCCGCACTGCTCCAGCGCCATCGAAACGGCCGCGGCGCGGGAGCCTCAGACAACGGGCAGATCTCGTCGTCGCGAGACGGGCAGCAGGCGGCTTGCGACCCCGGTGGCTGACGGCTCGCCTCGCCTCAATCCGGGCCGGGCATCCGCAGATGCCGCGGCATCAGTCTTCGGCGTCGGGCCGCTGCGTGCCGAGCGTCTCTCCGAGCCGCAGATTCCATCGCCCGGAGCGTCCGCTGATGTGGGTAGCCGTCAGTGGAGGCACGTCGAGCCGCCAGAAGGCCGCGGAGGGTGCTCTGAGGACCGTGACCACGACGGCCCGAACGATCTCCGGCTCCACCACGGCGAGGGTTCTGCCCGCGACCTCAGAAGCCGCGTCCAGCCAGGTGGCGACGCGCTCACAGAGGGCCAGTACCGATTCCCCGCCGGGAGGCGCGACGGCCGGGGCCGACAGCCAGCGGCTCACCGCTTCCGGCTCCCAGGTGCTGACTTCTTCGAGTGTTCTGCCCCGCCAGTGCCCCATGTCCAGAGCGCCCAATTCGGCTTGGTCCAGAGCCGCGAGACCGAGGGCCGACGCCGTTTCCCGGCAGCGCACAGTGGGCGAGGCCAACACCCGGTCAGCGGCGGGAAGCGTACCGGCGGCCGCTTTGGCGAGTGCGGTGCCCCGCGTGTCGAGCGGGCTGCCGTCGTCGAACCGGGCCTCCCGCAGGGATCGGCTCGTCGCCGGCGAGATCAAGGTGACGCGACTGGTCACGCCTTCGCTCCTGTTCTTCGTGCCGGGTGAGCGCGCACGACGTTCGCGTGGGATCGCAGCGGCGCACTATACGTGCGTCCGGCGGTGGCGAGTCGATCTGCTCTGTCGCACTGTCACAGGTTCCCCGGCCACCTGGTCGTCGATCAGCAGCACAGGACAGGGACGCGTTGTACGAGGTTGTTTCCGAAGCCTCCTCGGTTCCACGGCTGATCCAGGGGCTGGGTATGGCCGTCGGCGTCGGTTGCCCGGACGGTCAGGGTGTGGCGGCCGGCGGCCGCGGTCCAGTCGGTGTGCCAGGTCTGCCATCCCCAGCGGTGCGGCCCGCGGGGAGCGACCTCGGCGTCGATCCAGGTGCGGCCGTCGTCGGCGCTGACCTCGACCCGTGTCACTGGCCCGTACCCGGACCAGGCGCGTCCCTCCAGCACCACGGGCCCGGGGCGCACGACCCGTACACGTGACATGAAGTCCGGGAAGCCGGGCGGGATCAGCAGGGCGCGCGGGGCGATCAGGGTGACGGGCTCGCCCGGGTCGTCGGGAGACTGCCGGAAGCGGTACGCCACGGCCTGCTGGAAGCCGGTGAACGGGGTGTCGACGAGTTCCACGGCGCGGAGCCATTTGACGTGCGCCATGCCGTACCAGCCGGGTACCACGAGCCGCAGCGGGTAGCCGTGCTGGGGCGGCAGCGGGCCGCCGTTCATCGCGTACGCGAGCAGCACGTCCGCGTCCACGGGGAGTGGCAGGCTGCGCCGGTAGTCCTGCTCGACGCCACGCTCGACCCCGTGGTCGGCGCCCGTGAAGACGGCCTCGACCGCGCTGTCCTGGACCCCCGCCTCCGCGAGCACCGTCCGCAGAGGTACGCCCGTCCAGTCGGCGGTACCCACCGCTTCCACCAGCCAGGGCTGACTGACCGGGCGCGGGCTCAGGCGGGCACGGCCGTTGCCCGCGCACTCCATCGTGACCCGGTGAGTAACGGCCGGCAGCGCCCGCAACTCGTCAAGACCCAGTTCCAGGGGGGTACGGACCTGCCCGCCGATGGACAGCCGCCACGCGCCCGCGTCGACAGCGGGAATGTCGTAGTGGACCAGCACATAGTGGAGACCGAGCGGTGTGACGTCATAGCGCAGGGCCTCAAGCGGCAGCCCGTGATTACGTGCCGCGAGCGCCAGTTCTTCCTCGCCGATGCCCTCACCGGGAGCGGCGACGCGCCCCGGTGTGCTGACATCACCGAGCGATGTCCGCTTCATGCCTCCATGATGAGCCCGCACGGGCCGGACGCGCACGGGCGACCGGCTTCTTTTGGCCTTGAGGACTCATCCCGCTGGTGAGCAAGTTGTTGGTGGGACGGTTGTTGGTGGGGCTTTTGAGACGAACAGCGTCCAGCTGGCGGAGGTCACCTCGCCGTTGAGCAGCTGTGTGCTGCTCAACGACGCGGCGTTCGAGGAGGCGCGTGAGGCCGGAAAGTCCCTGATCCGCAAGGCGCGGATCGAGCGCGTTGGACAGGTGATTCTCGGGGGCGACAGGTTCTGCCCCCGAAGGAGGAGACAGATGCTCAGGGCATTGGGTGGGACAGCTCGATGTCGAGGGCCTCGGTGCCGGGGCCAGTGACGCGCAACGGGGTGGAGAGAGGCGGGTAGCCGCTGGCGATGACGGAGTACTCACCGGTGTCCAGGTCCGTGAAGGCGTACACACCCTCCGCGTCGGTGGTGGCCGTCGCCGCGACGTTGCCGGCCGCGTCGACGAGGGTGACGCGGGCGTCCGGCAGCAGGCGCTGGTCGGCTCCGGAGCGCACCTCGCCCCGGAGCCAGGTGCCGGAGACGAGGGCGATCTCCACCCGGCCGGGTCCGCCGTCGCCGACGATGACGGGGGCGGCGGCCGGCCGGTGTCCCTCCGCGTTCACGGCCACGGTGAACTCACCGGCGGGCAGATCCCCGAAGGCGAACTCTCCGTCCTGTCCGGTCTGTCCGGTGGCGAGCACCTCGCCGCGCACATCGGTCACGATCACCATGGCGGCGCCGACCGGCAGTCCGGCGGCGTCGCGGATGCCCCCGCTCAGGCCTCGGGTGCCGGAGAGCAGGATGTCGTACGCGAGCGGCTCGTCGCCGACGGTGACGGTGGCCGCCTGCGGCTGGTGCCCCTCGGCGGCGGCGATCAGCACGTAAGTGCCGGCGCCCGGTGCGGTGAGCTCGTAGCCGCCGTCGGAACGGGCCACGGTACGGCTCAGTTGGCGTCCCGTCAGGGAGATCAGGGTGACCGTGGAGGAGCGGGCGGCGCCGGTCGAGCTGTGGATGTGTCCGTGGACGACGGGGCCGGTCCGGACGGCCGCTTGCCGGGCCTGGGACGGGGGCGTCTCGTGTGCCGCCGCTGTGGCAGAGGCCGGGGGCGTCGCCTGGGCGGAGGACGGAGTCGGCCCGGCCGGTTGCGGGCGGCGGAAGCCGATCAAGGTGGCCGTGGCGATCAGGGCCACCAGCATGCCGACCGCGCCGATGGTCATGCAGACGTGGACGGCGTCGGTGAAGCTCGCACCGATCGCGCCGAGCGCGGGTCCTGTCGCCTCGGGGGAGAGACCGAGGTGACCCGCGGCGCCCACACCGCCCTTCGCGAGGGCCTCGCTCACCTGCTGCTGGTCGGCGACGGGCAGTCCGGAGTCCGCGAGGTGCCCGGGCAGGGCGGAGGTGAGCCTGCTGGTGAGGACGGCTCCGAGGACGGCGGGGCCAAGGGCGCCACCGAGCTGGCGCAGGGTGTTGTTGCCCGCGCCCGCCATGCCCGCGAGGTGGTGCGGGACGCTGCTGACGGCGACCGCGCTGATCGGCGTCATCACGAAGCCCATGCCGAGGCCGAACAGCGCGAGCGGGCCTGCCATCGCGCCGAATCCGGAGTCGGTCTCCAGGCCGGTCAGCCACAGCATGGCGCCGCCGGTGCCGAGCAGGCCGACGCACAGGAGCACGCCGGGGGCGACCTTGCCCATCAGACGGCCGACGAGCGGCCCTGCGACGATGGAGACGCCGTTGAAGACCAGCATCCGCCAGGCGATGTCGAGGACGGAGAGTTGCTGGACGCTGCCGAAGAAGAGGCTGAGGGTGAAGACGGAGCCGATCATCCCGAACATGACGATGGCGTTGACGACGCCGGCGCCGGTGAAGGGGCGCACCGCGAACAGTTTCAGGGAGAGCATCGGCGAGGGGGAGCGCAGTTCGACGATGACGAAGGCGATCAGGCCGAGTGCGGCGGCGGCGAACGCGACGACGACCTTGGTCTGGCCCCAGCCTTCGGCCCCGCCGCCCTCGATCACACCGTAGATCAGGCCGATGATGAAGATGATCGCGGCGATCTGGCCGGGGACGTCGATGGCGCGGCCGTGCGCGGAGCGGGAGTCCTCCAGCATCCGCATGGCCACCAGGCCGGTGACGGCGGTGATGACGGCGGCCGGCAGGAAGATCCAGCGCCAGGAGGCGTGCTCAAGGATGACGCCACTGATCAGCGGGCCCAGGGCCATGCCGATGCTCAGGGACGCGGCCCAGGCGGCGATGGCCTTGGCGCGGGCCCGGAAGTCCGGGTAGGCGTGGCTGATGAGGGCGAGCGTGGAGGAGGCGAGAGCCGCCGCACCCGCGCCGGCGACGGCCTGGCCGACCCAGACCTGCTCGACGCTGTGCGCGGTCAGGGAGGTCACGGAACCGGCGGCGAACAGGAGCATGCCCGCGAGGTAGGCCTTCTTGCGGCCGTACAGGTCGCCGATCAGGCCGAAGGTGAGGATCAGCGCGGCCATCGGCAGGATGAACGCGTCGGAGACCCATTGCAGGTCGGACGTGGATGCGCCGAGCCCTTGCTGGATGCGCGACAGGGACACCGAGACGCTGCCGATGGGCACGTATGCGGCGAACATCCCGAGACACGCCAGCACGGTGGTCAGTGCCGGGCGCGCGACGGCGCGGTGGTGGGGGGTGGATATCGCGGACATGGTGAGACGGACCTCCTGATCGAACGCGCCGGTCAAGTTATCAGTTGCCTGTCAAAGTCCCAAATGGCTGAGATCAGAGGGGGTGGGGGGCTTGGCCCCTGTCGGGACGCGTGGGCCCGTCCGATATCAGGGGTTGTGGCGCCTGCTCGGCCGTCGAGGCGTGGGGCGGCCGGTCGCAGGCGGCGCCTGTTCGTCGCGGGCCTGGTGCCGGGCGGCCCGGCAACGAAAGGCTCTCAGCCGGTCTGCCGGTCAGTCGGCCTTGGGCGGGTCGGGCCACATGCGGGCCACGGGGGAGTCGGGGCCGTCGAGAGCGACGGCGATACGGCGCATACCGAGCGTCAGACGGGCCAGCTCCTCGGGCCCCCCGACCGCGTCGGAGAGCCGTTCCACGACCCCCTCGACGAGCCGCCGCCCCTTGACCATGCCGAGCAGTCCGGCCTCGGTCGGCTCGACCAGCACCACCCGTTTGTGCACGGCGTGCGGATGCCGCTCGATCCACCCGATCTGCTCCAGGTGCGCCAGCGCCGTCGTCACGCTCTGCGGCGTGATGTTCTGCATCCGGGCCAGGTCCGCCCCGGACAGCGGCCCGTACTGGTCCAGCGTCATCACGATCCCGAGCTGCGTCATCGTGACGTCCAGGGAGCGCAGCCGTTCGTTCAGGGCGCGATGCACGGAGTTGTTCGCCCGCCACATCGAGTGGTTGAACGTCTGGTTCCACGGCGTGTCGGAGGCGGTCCCCTCCGGGCGACGGCTCGGCATCTTCAACTCCCTGCGGGCAAACGGCCCTCATCCTAGCGGTGCGGGACCGGCCCGGCCCGACCACTCGCGAGGGAGGGGCTCGTGGCGGAGTGACGGCCGGATCTTGACCGGGATCGACCGGGACCGGGCACCACGGCCGGGTTGGCCAGACGGTGGTCAGGCGGTGGTCAGGTGTGGTCGAGCGCCCATGCCAGGGCGTGATCGGCGATCTCCTCCCAGCCGTTCTGCGCGGGCATCAGATGGGACCTTCCCGGATACTCGTCGATGTCGGTGACGGTGTGGGACTTGTAGTGCCTGGCGTTGGACCGCTGGATCTTCGGCGGCATCAGGTGGTCGTTCTCGCCCGAGATGAACAGCAGCGGTGCCCGCTCGTCGTTGCGGTAGTTCACGTACGTGTCGGCGTGGCCCGGGTGGATGTTGGCCAGCGCGCTGCCCCAGAACACGTGGCCGGATGCGGGGATGTGATAGCGCGCGTACAGGGCTCGGGACTCGTCCTCGGGGAAGGTGTTGGTGAAGGCGTAGCGCCACTGGTCGTAGGTGAGTCCGACGGCCCTGTGCCGGTTGGCCGGGTTCTTCAGGACCGGGAACGTCGCTTTCAGCTGCGACAGCGGAACCGTAGCCACCCCTTCGGTGGGCGCGGAGTTGATGGCCACTCCGGCGCTGCCGTATCCGTGGTCGAGCAGGATCTGGGTGAACACTCCGCCGGCGGAATGGCCCATGATGATCGGGCGCGTACCCAGGCCGTCGATCAGTTTCTCCAGTGACGCGATGATCGCGGGGACGGTGAGTTCCTCGATCGGGGTGGGGTCGGTGTTGAGTTCCTCCACCTCCCCCTCGAAACCGGGGTAGGCCGGGGCAAGGACCCTGAAACCCTGGGACTGGTAGTGAGTGATCCAGTGTTCCCAGCTGCGGGGCGTCACCCAGAAGCCGTGGACGAGGACGATCGTGTCCGGTTTCATGAGCCTTCGCTCCTTCAACGGGTGGCGGCGTAGGCCGACTTGATGACCTTCGCGGCGGCTTCCGGGTGGGAGATCATGACCACGTGCGAGGACCGGACCTCGGTCACCCTGCTGCCTGCGCGCTCGGCCATGAACCGTTGGGCGGCGGGCGGAATGACCTTGTCCTCGGTCGGGATCAGATACCAGGACGGGATCGTCTTCCAGGCGGGAGCACCGCTGGCGCCGCTGAGGCCCTGGACGCTGCCGGGGCGCTGGGTGGCCGCCATGAGGCGGGTCTGGGAAGCGGGCAGGTCGGGGGCGAACACGGACCGGAACTTCGCGGGATCGATGTAGCCGTCGGTGCCCGGAGCGCCACCGGGCACCGGGTACTGCCGGGTGATGAGGGCGCTGCCCAGCTCACTACCGGGGAACTGGCCCGCCAGTTGCAGCGCGCTCTCACCCTTGTCCGGCGCGAACGCCCCCATGTACACCAATGCCTTGACGTCGGCGTGGCCGCGGGCGGCGTTGGTGATGACGAAGCCGCCGTACGAGTGGGCCGCCAGGATGACCGGGCCGTCAATGGTGTCGAGCACGCTGGAGATGTAAGCGGCGTCGTCCGCGGCATCCCGCAGCGGGTTGGCGGGCGCGATGACAGGGAAGCCGGCCTTCTGCAGCAGAGCGATCGTGCCGTTGAAGCCGGAGGCGTCGGCGAACGCCCCGTGCACAAGGACGACGGTCGGCTTCGGATTCTCCTTCCCGGCCCGCACGGCTGCCACGGCTCCCCGGGAGGTCGCCTGGGCGGAGACCGCGCAGGCGACGATGAGAACGGCGGCGGCCAGTGCCGTCAACAGACGGCGCGGTGCTGGAACACGCATGACTAACCCTTTCGGACAGGCGGGTCGGACGGTGCGGATGTACCGGGGGATGGCGGTGCGGATCAGGAGGCGAGGAACGCCAGCAGATCGGCGTTGAACTCGGCCTTGTGCGCGCCAACGAGACCGTGCGGAGCACCCGGATAGACCTTCAGCGTCGCGTCCTTGACGAGCTTGGCCGACTCCGGACCGGCAGCCACGATCGGGACGATCTGGTCGTCGTCGCCGTGGGCGATGAAGGTGGGGACGTCGAAGCGTCCCAGGTCCGCGGTGAAGTCGGTCTCGGAGAACGCGCGGATGCAGTCGAGGGCGCCCTTGAGCCCGACCTGCATGCTCTGCAGCCAGAACGCGTCCGACACACCCTGCGAGACCTTCGCGCCGGGCCGGTTGAATCCGTAGAAGGGCAGGCTCAGCTCCCGGTAGAACTGCGACCGGTCCTCCGACACACTCGAACGCATGGCGTCGAACGTCTCGATCGGCAGGCCCCGCGGGTTGGTGCCGGTCTTGAGCATGAGGGGCGGGACCGCGCCGAGCAGGACGGTCTTGGCGACCCGGGACGTGCCGTGCCGCCCGATGTAGCGGGTCACTTCACCGCCGCCCGTCGAGTGGCCGACCAGCACGGCGTCGTGCAGGTCGAGGGTTTCGATCAGCTGGGCGAGGTCGTCGGCGTACGTGTCCATGTCGTTGCCGCTCCACGGCTGACCGGAGCGGCCGTGGCCGCGCCTGTCGTGCGCGATCGCACGGTAGCCGCGCGAGGCGACCAGATAAAGCTGATCGTCCCAGGCGTCGGCGTTCAACGGCCAGCCGTGGCTGAACACCACCGGTCGGCCGCTGCCCCAGTCCTTGTAGAAGATCCCTGTGCCGTCGTGCGTCGTGATGAAGTTGCTCATGAGAGCAGACCCTTCAGCAGCCGGTGTCGGAGTCGGTGTCGGTGTCGGTCGTGGTGCCCGACTCAGGTGAGGAGGATGGTGTCAGCCCCTCGGCCGAGGTTCTTTACCGTGCGCGCCGACAACTGTTTCCTGCGCGCCAAGGCATCGTCCGTTCCGGTGACGGCTGCGGCGCGAGGTGAAGTACCGGTTCCAGGGTGCCCAGGATTACGTGAACCTGCCTGTCCAAGCCGCCCGCGGTGCTGAAGAATTCTGACGCTGCACGGCAGCGGAAAGGCCACTGCCCGAGGCTTCCACCCAGGGGGGACCATGCTGGTCTTGGACACAGACGACTTACCCGCCACCGACCGGATCGAGGCCTTTCAGGCCGCGGCCGTCGGTGAGAGCGGCAGCTGTTCGGTGGAGCAGGAACACATCGAGGGCGGCATACGGAAGAAGCTGGAAGTCTGGAACTTCGGTCCGCTGACCCTGTTCGCCACGCGCGGCTCCGGCATGCGCATCTGGCGCACCTCGCGGCACGCCCGATCCGACTCGATGAACACCATCTCGATCATCACCCAGAGCCAGGGGACGGGGACCTTCACCTGGAACGGCCATCAACAGCACGTGGGGCCCGACTCCCTGGTTCTGGCACACAAGACCGCCGGTTACGAGTACGCGTGGTCCGGGGCCGGCCTGTCCGTCGCGTTCATGGTGGACACCGAACGTCTCGGACTGCCCGAACACCAGATCCGGACCGCGATACCGCTCCTGCAGCACAGCAACGTGGCGCCGTTGCTGCTGCGTCACATACGAGATCTGCACGACCGCGCCGACCAGCTCAGCGCCGGCCCCGGCGCCGAGGCGCTCGCCTCCGCCACCCTGGAACTCACCCGTGCCCTCATCGTCTCGGTGGCCGCCAACGAACACACCCGGCGGTCGGTCGCGGAAGACACCCTCCTGACCCGCGTCCTCGCCTACATCCGCGCGCATCTGACTGATCCCGGACTCACGCCCCACCGTATCGCCGCGGCCCACAACATATCGGAACGCACTCTCTACCGGCTGTGCGAGCAGGGCGGCCTCGGCCTGGAGAAATGGATCATCCGACGACGCCTGGAAGGCACCCGCCACGACCTGGCCACGCCCGAGTACGCCCACCGCACGATCGAGGCCATCGCCCGATCCTGGGGCTTCACCAACCCCGCCTACTTCTCCCGCCGCTTCCACCAGACCTACGGCGCCACACCCCGCCAGTGGCGCCGCCTCCACCACCACACGGTGGGGCTCGGCGGACGGCGCGGCTAACGCGCCACGCGATGGCGGAGGTAGACGACACCCGAGCCGAAGGTGCGGGTCTCGACGAGTTCGAGATCCACCCGGTGCTCGCGCCGCGGAAAGAACGGAACGCCACCGCCCACAAGGACCGGGTAGACCATGGCCCGGTACTCGTCGATTAGACCCAACGCGGCCGCATCGGCGGCGAGAGTCGCGCCGCCGATCGCGATGTCACCCGCCCCCGGCTCGGCCCGCAACCGTTCGATCTCCTCCGCCAGGCCGCCGGAGGCCAGGCGGGCACTGCCCCGCACCGCCGACAGCGTGGTGGAGAACACCACCTTGGGCAGCGGATTCCATAGCGCGGCCCACTCGAGCGTCGAGTCGTCGAGCGATGCATCCTGGTCGGCGGTCTCCCAGTACAGCATCGTCTCGTACAGCCGTCGCCCCAAAAGGTGGACGCCTACTTCTCGAATCTCGTCGATCCAGAAGCGAAAGACCTCCGCGTCGGGCGCCGTCCAGTCGAAGCCGCCGTCCGGCCCGACGATGTAGCCGTCGAGTGAGACGTTCATCGAATAGGTCACGCTGCGCATGGAATGCCCTCCTCGGTAACGGGTTCACTCATACGACCGCCGGACGCCGCGGGACTCATCGCGGCTCGCGGAATTCCCTGAGCCGAGTCACCCCACGAGATCATTCCGCTGAGAAGGCCTCGGTGCCTGTTTCTTGATCTCGTAGCGCAGAAGCGCCAAGCCGTTTTCGAACGAGGTGGCCTCGGCGACGGAGCCGCCACGCCGGTCTCGACAGCCCGGCCACATCTTGCGCCCTCAACCTGACGCCGGGGCTCTTCGCCACTCGCCCCAAAAACGACGCCTCAAAGACGACCCTCGGCCCCAGACCGCGTATCGTGCCAGAATCTCCCGATGGGCTCGATCATGGACTGCGCGCCGCTCACCATCCACCCCGCGACCACTGAACTGCGCCCCGTCATCGAACAGTTGGCGCAGCTGTACCGACACGACCTGTCGGAGTTCCTGGGCCATCTCCCGGCACCCGACGGAACGTTCGGGTTCAGTACTCTGCCGCTGTTCTTCGATGAGCCAGGGCGTCAGGCCCTGCTGATCCAGTACGGCGCTGCACCGGCCGGTTTCATCCTGACCCGTCCCACGTCCGAGGGGGCGACCTCGATCTCGGCGTTCTTCGTCGTACGTGCGCTTCGCGGGCGCGGCGTCGGCCGACAGGCTGCCCTGCGACTGCTGCGCTCCCGGCCCGGTGCGTGGGCCATCGCCTTCCAGGAAGCCAACGCGGGTGCCGCGCGCTTCTGGCGGGGAGTCGCCGTGGCGGCCGTGGGTTCCGCATGGCACGAGGAGACCCGTCCGGTGCCACCCCCGGCTCCTGCGACTCTGCCGAACGACAACTGGATCTTTCTGAACACAGCTCAGGTATCCGAAGCCGGGTCCGTCCCGTAGTCGGTCTGCGCCCGTTCACGTGCCGTTCGGCGCACAACCATCAGGCGTTTCCGCGTGTCTCGTAGATGAATCACATCTGCGCGCACGCGTCTCGACATCGCTCGCGCCATGAGGAGGAACCGTGGGCATCCGCAGACCTGCCATCTCGACCGCCGTGGCCGCCGCCCTGATCGGGTCACTCGGCGTGCCGATCGTCGCGGGCACCGCATCTGCGAGGGACGGCGCCACCACCGTGCGCGAGGACTTCGACGGTGACGGCTACCAGGACATCGCCGTCGCCGCCCCCGGCGCGAAGGTCGGTGGCCATGCTTGGGCCGGATACATCACGATCAGCTACGGCTCGGCGCACGGCCTCGACCCCGCGCGCACCACGGTCATCACCCAGGACACCCCCGGTGTGCCCGGCGACTCCGGCGACGACCAGGTCTTCGGCTACGCGATGGTCTCCCGTGACCTGGACGGCGACGGCCTGACCGACCTGGCGGTGGTGGCCCGCGGCTACCGAGCGGAGAACAACGTCAGCGGATCGGTGATCGTGCTGTGGGGCCGCAAGACCGGCATCTCCGGCCAGGACGCCGTCCGCGTCGACGCACCGGCGAACGCCCAGGTCGGCGAAGACATCACCGCGGGCGACTTCGACGACGACGGGCACATGGACCTGTTCATGCGCAACGGCGAGGACTACGACTACCACGACGTGCTCTACGGCCCCTTCGGCCGGGACGGCGCCCCCGCCCGCGAGCAGCAGGTGAAGGTGTACAGCACCGACAACTCCATCAACTCGACCGCCGCTGGCGACTTCAACGGCGACGGCATCGAGGACCTCGCGACCTTCTACGTCTACGAGAACCACGCCGAGGGCGGCAAACTGTGGCTCGGCACCAAGGCCGGCCTGTCCACCGTCCCGCAGCGGCTCGACTCCTCGTCCAGCACCGCCGTCGCCGACTTCGACCAGGACGGCTACGCCGACCTCGCCACGCGCATCTTCCCGAACGGCGACACCGAGGGCACCGAGGAGGACCCCGGCACCGTAAAGATCTCCTACGGTTCGTCGTCCGGTCCCAGCCAGACCCGTACGCAGACGATCACGCAGAACACGGCGGGCGTGCCCGGGGCGAGCGAGAAGGGCGACCAGTTCGGCGGACGGCTGAGCGCAGGCGACGTGAACGGTGACGGATACCCCGACCTGGCCGTCGGCGTCCCCGGCGAGGCGATCGGCTCGAAGGCGAAGGCCGGTGCCGTGGTGCTGCTCAAGAGCGGCAAGGGCGGACTCACCGGCAAGGACGCGCAGGCGTTCCACCAGGACACGGAGGGCGTGCCGGGTGCCGCGGAGTCCGGCGACCTCTTCGGCGGTTCGGTACGACTGCTCGACGTGACCGGGGACGGCAAGGCGGACCTGGCCGCGGGCGCGCCGGGCGAGAACCTGGGTACCGTCGTGAACGGCGGCGCGGTGTGGCTGCTGCGCGGCGCCGCCTCCGGCGTGACGGCCTCGAAGTCGGCCGCGCAGAACCCGACGGACATCGGGGCACCGGCGGCGAAGGCGTTGTTCGGCTTGAACCTGAGCGGCGACAACGGCCCCGGAACGGTGATCCCCTAGAGCTCGCGACACGATCATGAGCGGGATGTGAAGCCTGCCGCAGAAGGACGTGAACCGTCCGCGCCCGGTCCTTCCTGCCGGAGCCTGGAGGAGTGGCGGAGGATCTCATCCCCGAGCTCGCTCCCCGCGCCGCCCGCATCGGCTCCGTACGGACGACCCGGACACTCGAAGGGGCGGCGTCCGGCCTGATCGAGAGGCGCGGGCCCGTGATCCCCGTACCGCTGCGGGAAGCAGCGGTGTTCCTGCTGGAGTCCCTGCCGGGGGCAGAGGGCTTGAGTGGGGCTCTCAGCCCAGCTCCATCGCCTGTGAGGCCCTGACGTCCACCACGAGCTTCCCTCGGACGCCGCCCGCCTCCAGCGCACGGTGCGCACCGGCGACGTCAGCCAGTGGGTACACGGTGTCCACAACGGGCCGTATCGCACCGCTCTCCGTCAACCGGGTCAGTTCCGCGAAGAGTTGGTGGCCAGGGTTCCCGCTGAAGATCCGCACACGTCGCGAACCGAACACCGTGGACCCCACGATGTAGGAGAGCGACGCGGCCATGCGCCGGGCGTCGAAGGTGACCGCCACCATGCGGCCTCCCGGTGCAAGCAGTCGGCGGTACGCGCTCAACTCCGTGCCGACCGTGTCGAGTACGACGTCGAAGCGGCCGAGGTCGGCCGGCCCGGTGGTCGCGTAGTCGAAGGCCGCATCGGCTCCGAGGTCCCGCACGAAGTCGAGGTTCTTGGCGCTCGCGAGCGCCGTGACATGTGCGCCGTACGCCCGCCCGAGCTGGACGGCCACGCTCCCGACGCCGCCGCTCGCACCACGCACAAGCAGCCGCTCACCCGCCGCCAGACGGGCCTTGTCCCGCAGCGCCGTGATCACCGTGGTGCCGACACCGGGCAGAGCCGCGGCCCTGACCAGATCAATGCCGGCCGGAGCGAGGGCCAGCTGCCGAGGGCGTACGACCACGAACTCCGCCGCGCTGCCGAAACCTTGGGAGCGTGCAAGGGCGCCCCACACCCGGTCGCCCGCCGCGAGGCCGGGCACGGGGGAGCCCAGAGCCGCCACCTCACCGGCGAAGTCGATCCCCGTGCGCTTGGGGAAGCCCCGCCCGGCAAGTCCCGTCACCAGCCGCACCTTCCCTGCCCGGCCCATCAGCTCGCCGCCGTTCACGCTGGCGGCGTGGACGCGCACCAGCACCTCACCCGGGCCCGCGTCCGGCTTCGCCAGGGTGCCTTCGTACAGGACCTCCGGAGAGCCGTAGCTGCCGTACAACGCCGCGCGCATGTCACTCATCGTTTCCGTATCCCTGTCTGTGGCCGCCGGATGTAACTGTCAGCGACGTTAACGCGCTAAACGGAGAGGGTCGTCCACTTGAGCTAATGTGAGAGACATGCCTGCTGATTCCTCTCGGATGCGGCCCGATTCCTCGCCGACGCGGCCGACGGCGGAGCTCGCCCCGGCCGCGGCGGCAGGGCTGCGCGCGGACGCGCTCCACAACCGCGAACGCGTCCTCGAAGCCGCCCGCGATCTGTTCGCCGTACGCGGCCTCGACGTGCCGATCGCCGCCATCGCCCGCCGCGCGGGCGTCGGCGTGGCCACGCTCTACCGCCGCTTTCCCACCAGGGACTCCCTGGTCTCGGAGGTCTTCGCGGACCAGTTCGCCGCCTGCGTGGCAGTCGTCGACGATGCCCTCGCGGACCCCGATCCGTGGCACGGGTTCCGAACGGCCATCGAGAAGGTGTGTGCCATGCACGTGGCCGACCGTGGATTCACCGCCGCGTTCCTGACGGCGTTCCCGGACGCGATCGACTACGAGGGGGAACGCGCGCGTGCCGAGCGGGGCTTCGCGCGACTGGTGCGGCGCGCCAAGGACGCCGGGCGGCTGCGCGCCGACTTCGACCCGGCGGACCTCGCGCTCCTCCTCATGGCCAACTGCGGCATCGCCGTGGGCTCCGCCGAGGCGGCAGCGGCCGCGTCCCGACGTTTCGTCGCCTACCTCCTCGATTCCTTCCGCGCCGACCGCACCGCCCCGCCCGAGCCGCTGCCCGCACCGGTTCCCCTGGAGCTGCGCCACGTGGGGACCGGCCGGTGAGGTGACGCACGCACGGTGCGCCGGGGGCACCTGACACATCTGACGGCTCCGCTGGGGGCGACATTCAGCCTTGGGCCGGAGCCGCCCCGCGGCGTATTGCGTCCGCGCCCCAGTCGTACGACAGTCAAAGTGGCCTCTGTAGGGGCGAGTTGACGGCTCGCCCGCGGAGGGCTCGCCCCGGACCTTGGCGACAGATCACGCCTGTGATGTGGACCCTGCCCGCCCAGCGGGCATCCCGCCGGGGGAGCCGGGACATGGACCGACGCGAACGACGTGAACGCAGTGCGCTGACCGAGCAGGAATGCCGCGAGCTGCTGGCCTGTGCCTTGGCCGCTCGACTGACCGTCGTCCATCGCGGCCTTCCGTACATCGAACTGGTCGGCCTGATCGACCTCGACGGCGATCCGGTGGCCCTGCTGCCCGACGACAGTGACATCGCGCGGGCCCTCTCGGCCGTGATCTCCCCGCGCAGACTGGTCGCCATGCAGACCGACGACCTGACCGACGCCCAACCCTGGGTCAGCTCCGTCACCGTCGTGGCCCGGCCCCGCTGGATCGTCAGTGTGGACGGACTGCGCGCGTGCCGTCGCGCCGCCGCGGCCTGCGGCATGCACGCCGCCCTGGACGCCTGGTTCCTGGCCCTGACCCACCCCGCGCTCTCCGGCCACCGCACCGCACTGCGCGGGGCGGCGCACCTGCGGCTCGCGGCGACACAGGCCCCCAGGAGCGCCGTCGCGAGGTGACGACCCCTCAGGAATCCGTCGGGAGGTAACAGGAGGCGTTCAGACCCGCGGAGCCCTGCTCGCCGACCGGCCCCGGCCCTCGACCGGCACATCGAGCGGCCGGGCGAGGCCCACCACTCCCTCGTCGAGGCGCTGCAGATGGCGCAGGACGCGGTAGGTCACCGTGCCCGAGCGGGGAGCGCCGGATCCCTCGGCATCCAGCATCGAGGCGATGCTGGCACCCGACTCGACCTCACCGGTGGCCTTGTCGTCCTCCACGTACGCGGCGATGACCTCGATGTTGTGGGCGATGCGCAGGCCCGCCCGCTCCAGACGCGGATCGGCCGCGATGTTCTTGCTGTACGGCACGAGCTCGGCCGTCGCCGCAAGGGAACGGGCGTGATAGGCGCAGGTCTCCAGGAGCGCCACCAGGTAGCGGGCGGTACGGCGGCGGCCGCGCAGCGGAGTGATCGGGTGGGTCAACGGCTGGATGGAGGCCCGCAGATCGTCGAGCGCGGTGTCCAAATCCCGCGCCTTGTCCAGGAGGTCGGCGGCCGGGCCTCCACTGAGCTGCTCGACCGACGCGGAGATGACGTCGGCGAGCCTGGTCAGGACCGTGTTCAGGAGCTCGTCCGTGCGCCGGTCGGTGTGCACCGGCAGTACGAGTACCGCCGCGATGATGCCGCAGGCCGCTCCGAGTGCCGTCTCCTCGATGCGCAGCCAGAGCACGGAGAGGCTGTAGGTGTTCAGGAGCGTGTAGAGCAGGCCCAGCATCGCCGTGACGAAGAAGGACATGAGCGCGTACGACAGAGGAGCGGTGAAGAACATCGCGAAGATGAAGACCAGGACGAGCGCGAACGCGACCCACGTGTGGTTGCCGACCAGACCCGCGAGGGCCACACCCGCGACCACCCCGAGCACCGTGCCCAGGAGCCGTCGGTAGCCCTTGACCAGGATCTCGCCCGTGGACGCGGTGTTGAGGAACACCACCCAGCAGGTGAGCACCGCCCAGTACCAGCGCTGGGTGGAGAGGAACTCGCCGCCGACGATGGCCAGGGTCGAGCCCACCGCGACCTGGAACGCGGCCCTGGTGGTGGGGCGCCGCAGCCCGGTGCGGTCGTCCTCGTCGGTCTCGGCGGCCTCCTCGGCACCGGCGATCGCGATGTCCTCGGCGTCGAACTCCTCGCGGGAGCGGGTCGTCGCCGGTGAGTCGTCCGACTCGTCCTGGGGACCGTCGAGCGCGATCCGCAGGCCGAGCACGGCGCGCGCGGCCTCACCGATTCCGCGGAAGACGTCCTGGACGGCCATCGAGGCCCGCGGCAGATTGTCCTCGTCGCGGTAGCCGAGCAGCCTGTTGCGCACGTGGGCGAGGGCCGTGCCCCGGTCGTCGGCGACCGGGCGGCCGACCAGCAGATGCAGCGCGCCGAGATCGCGGCGCAGAGTGACGGTCGCGTCGTCCTCGGCACGGATGTGCGTGCCCGTCGCCGGTACGGGCGCGTGCGGCAGGTGCAGGGTGAGGGTGTCCGCGCGTTCGGCGCTGCGCGCGTTCAGGAGCAGCACGCCCAGACGTTCCGCCGCGATCTCCGCGTCCGCCACGCGGCGTTGGACCAGCGTCGCCGTGGCGGCGTCGGGCGTGCCCTCCTCGAGGCGGCCCTGGATCATCAGGGCGGTCTCGTGCAGCCGGGCGGTGCCTCGCCGCAGCTCGCCGAGCACCTTCTCCAACTGCTCGGGCGTGGCGTCAAGGAGCTCTGTCTGCGTCGCCACCAGCTGCGCGAGCCGCGCTCTGAAGGCGACGCGCAGCCGCCCCAGATCACGCCCTGGCGTCTCCGGCACGACGGCGAACCGTACGACGGCACTGCACGCGAAGGCGACGGCCAGAGACAGGTACAGGCTGGGCAGCGCGGACGTGGTGGCGCCCACGAACAGCGAGACGAAGTAGACCTGAAAGCCGATCAGGCCGAGTGTCGTGCCCCGGTCGCCGAACCGGCGGCTGTAGACGGCGCCGAAGATCAGCGCGATGAAGAAGATGTCACCCGCGACGACCTGATCGTGCAGCAGCGCACCCAGCGAGATCGCCGTGATCGCTACGGGCAGGCTGAGCGCGAGCGTGATCGCCTGGCCGCGCACCTCCTTCTCCTTGATGGCGAAGGTGGAGACCATCGCGGTCATGGCGCCCGCGACCATGTGGGTGACGTCGGTGCCGATCAGCGCGAGAACGACGAGCGTGAGCGCGATCGAGCCGACCGTCCGCAGCCCCGCCATGAGGCGCAGGAGCCCGGGGTCCGACGCCACAAAACGATCCCATGTGCCGGTCCTGGTCCGCCGTGTCACTGCGCTCACACCCTCATCGCCGCTGTTCAAGGCGAGATTCTGTCATGGCGGGTGCAACCGGGCCTTGAGGGTTCACAGCGTGATACGCCCAGGGCGTCGGCCGGAAGCGAGAAGAAGTCTCCGGGGCGAGTTCAACGACACACTTGAATCCATGAATCCAGCAGACGACGAACTGACCGGGACGGAACTGCGCGCCGACACCCCGGAACCTCACGACACACCAGGCGAGACCGCCGTCGCCGCGTGCGTCGCGGCGCCGCTGACCAGGTCCTCGCGGTCCCGTTGACCGCGTGACGCCTCAGCGCCCGGGCGCCCCGGCGCGCAGTCCGTCCATGACCAGGTCCATGAGCCGTCCGGCGCGCGACTGCCAGTCGCCGTGCGGATCGATCTGCCAGAGACCCGCGATCGCGAGCAGGAAGTCGTCGGGGGTGATCCCCGGGCGGATGGTGCCGGCCTCCTCGTTCGCCTTGAGGAGGAGCGTGACGGCCGATGTGACAGGGCCGTGCCCCACTCCGGCCAGCGTGCCCATCGTGCTGGTGGCCTTGCGAATCGCGTCGGCCAGGCCCGCCTTGGCCATGGCGTACTGCGCGAGGCGGTCCATCCACTCTCTCAGCGCCTGATCGGGGGCGCGGGTGTCGAGGAGTTGGCAGGCCGTGTCGGCGACCTGCTGGACTTCGTAGCGGTAGACCTCGAGGACGAGTGCCTCGCGGTTGGGGAAGTTGCGGTAGAACGTCCCCTGTCCGACGCACGCCTTCTTCGCGATCGCGCTCAGCGGGGCGTCCGCCGAGCGAGTCAGCTCGGCCAGTGCCACTTCCAGGATGCGCTCGCGATTCCGTTGCGCGTCCGAGCGCAACTGTGCGTCCTTCTTCGGGTGCACTCGACCTCCTACCGAGAATCGCGGCCCGGGCCGCTCTTGCTAAGCGGACAGCTGTCCGTTAAGTTCTGAGGCTAACGGACAGTTGTCCGCTTAGGGTCACCATAGCGGCAGACTCAGCCGGTGGGTGTGGTCGGCCGCGCTCACCGCGGACCGCTCGCTCCATCGCGTACGCCATGGTTGCCCCGAGCGGACCCCCTTTACGCACAGCGCCATCCCCTTCCCGCACTCTCCGTCGGGATCGCCCCGCACCACGTAACCCCCCTCACGTGACAGAAGCTGACAGAAGCGAAAGAAGGCTGATCGTGGCCCTATCGACGTCCAGCGCCATCACCCTGAACATCAACGGCGAAAAGCACACGCTGCCCGTCGACCACCGCACCACCCTGCTCGACGCCCTGCGCGAGCGCCTCGATCTGACCGGCACCAAGAAGGGCTGCGACCAAGGGCAGTGCGGCGCCTGCACGGTCCTCATCGACGGGCGCCGGGCGGTCTCCTGCCTGCAACTCGCCGTCGCTTCCGAGGGCCGCGAGATCACCACCATCGAGGGCGTGGCGGAAGGAGAGCGGCTGCACCCGGTGCAGCAGGCGTTCCTCGACCTCGACGGCTACCAGTGCGGCTACTGCACACCGGGGCAGATCTGTTCGGCCATCGCCGTCATCGAGGAGCACGCGGCGGGCTGGCCGAGCGCCGCGACCACCGACGTACGGCCCGAAGCGGGCGTGCCCGAGCTGAGCGCCGACGAGATCCGGGAGCGCATGAGCGGCAACCTGTGCCGTTGCGGCGCGTATGTGTCGATCGTCCAGGCAGTCGCGCAGGCGGCAGCCACCGAGACCGAGAGTGCGGAGACCGTGGCATGAGGGAATTCGGCTACCAGCGGGCGTTCGACGTCCCCGGCGCGGTCGCGCTGCTCGGCACCGACCCCGACGCGCGCGTCCTGGGCGGCGGCACGAACCTCGTCGACCTGATGAAGACCGGCGTGGAGCGGCCCGGACTGCTCATCGACGTACGCGAGCTGCCCCTCGACCGCATCGAGGTCACGGACGACGGCGGTCTGCGGATCGGCGCCACCGTCACCAACAGCGACCTCGCGGCCGACCCCGAAGTGCGCCGCCGCTACCCGGCGCTGTCCGAGGCCGTCCTGGCCGGCGCGTCGGGTCAGCTGCGCAACATGGCCACCGTCGGCGGGAACCTGCTCCAGCGCACCCGCTGCGGCTACTTCGCCGACCTGTCCAAACCCTGCAACAAACGCGACCCCGGCAGTGGTTGTCCCGCCGTCGAGGGTGAACACCACAACCACGCCATCCTCGGCGCCACCGAGCACTGCGTGGCCGTCCACCCCTCCGACATGGGGGTGGCACTCGCCGCCTTCGACGCCGTCATCTCGTACGAAACGGCTGAGGGCACCGGCGAGTTGCCGCTCGCGGACTTCTATCTGGCCGTGGGCAGCACTCCGCACCTGGAGACCGCGCTGCCCTCCGGCGCGCTCATCACCGGCATCACCCTGCCGCCCGCACCGGTCGCCGCCCACTCCCGCTACCGCAAGGTGCGCGAGCGCGCGTCGTACGCCTTCGCGATCGGTTCGATCGCGGCCGCGATCGACGTCCAGGACGGTGCCGTACGCGAAGTGCGCCTGGCCTTCGGCGCGGTGGCGTCCCGGCCCTGGCGCGCCCGGGAGGCCGAGCGGGTCCTGACGGGAGGCCCGGCGACCGCCGAGGCGTTCGCCGCCGCGGCGGACGCCGAGCTGGCCGCCGCGCGGACACTGCCCCACAACGGCTACAAGGTGACGCTGATGCGCAACCTCGTCGTCGCCCTGCTGACCGAGCTCACCGAGGAGGCCGCGCGATGACGGCGACGACCACATCCACCGGGGCTGCGAGCGCCGTCGGCACCTCGTTCACCCGTGTGGAGGGCCGGGACAAGGTCACCGGCGCGGCCCGGTACGCGGGGGAGATCCCCTTCGCCGAACTCGCCCACGGCTGGCTGGTGCTGTCCACGATCGCCCGCGGCCGGATCCTCTCGATCGAGAGCGATCCCGTCCGCACGATGCCCGGTGTCCTGTCCGTCCTGCACCACGGGAACGCGCCGCGCGTCGACGGTGACTACGTCAGCATGCTCGGCAAGCCCGACCCGATCGTGGAGGTCTTCCAGCACGACCGGATCCCGTTCGTCGGCTGGCCGGTGGCGCTGGTCGTCGCCGAGACCTCCGAGCAGGCAAGGGAGGCCGCCGAGGCGCTGGTGGTGCGGTACGAGGAGGAGCCGCACGACGTCGCGTTCTCCTCGGGGCACCCCGGCACGTACACGCCGGAAGGCGACGGCATGCTGATGGAGAAGGGCGACGTGGAGGCGGAACTCGCCTCGTCCGCCCATGTGGTGGACGAGGAGTACACCACCCCCGAAGAGCACCACAGCTCGATGGAACCGCACGCGGCGATGGCGCGCTGGGACAACGGACGCCTCGAAGTCGTCGACTCCAACCAGGGCAGCACCTGGGTCGCGGACGAACTGGCGAAGCTGTTCTCGCTCGACCCTTCCTCGGTACGGGTACGGTCCGAACACGTCGGCGGCGCCTTCGGGTCCAAGGGCGTGCGCGTGCACCAGATCCTCGCCGTGATGGCGGCGACGCAGCTCGACCGCCCCGTCAGGGTCGTCATCACCCGGCGCCAGCTCTTCACGCTCACCGGCTACCGCAGCCCCACCGCCCAGCGCGTGCGGCTCGGCGCCGACGCCGACGGACGGCTGCGCGCCGTCGACCACCAGGCGCACAGCCTCTCCTCGACGGTCCATGAATTCGTCGAGGCGAGCGCCGGGTTCGGACGCCCCATGTACGCCTCCGACGCCCACCGCAGCGTCAACCGCTTGGTGCGTCTCGACGTGCCGACGCCGACCTACATGCGTGCGCCCGGTGAGGCTCCTGGCTCGTTCGCCCTGGAGTCCGCGCTCGACGAACTCGCCGAGCGGTGCGGCATCGACCCGATCGCGCTGCGCGCCCTCAATGAACCGGACGTGGGACCCGTCTCCGGGCTTCCGTTCGCCAGCCGCAATCTGCTGTCCGCCTATCAGGAGGGCGCCCGCAGGTTCGGCTGGGCGGACCGTGACCCGCGTCCCGGCGTGCGACGCGAAGGGCGCTGGCTGCTCGGCACCGGCACCGCGTCGGCCACCTTCCCGGTGATCGTCGCGCCGTCCACGGCGGCCGTCACGGCGGAGGCCGACGGCACCTTCACCGTGCGGATCACCGCCGCGGACGTCGGGACGGGCGCGCGGACCGCCCTGACCCTGATCGCGGCGGAAGCCCTCGAGGTGTCCCAGGACCGCGTCCATGTGCGCATCGGCGACAGCGACTTCGGCCAGGCGGCGATCTCGGGCGGCTCGATGGGCACCCGATCCTGGGGCTGGGCGGTCACGGCCGCGGTGGGTGAGCTGCGCGAGCAGCTGGCCCTGGGCGGCGACATTCCGCCGCAGGGGATCACGGTGCGCTCCGACACGAGCGCGGCCGTCGGGGCACTCTCGCAGAAGGAACGGCACTCTTACGGAGCGCAGTTCGCCGAGGTCGCCGTCGACGTCACCACCGGTGAGGTCCGTGTGCGGCGCATGCTCGGCATCTTCGCGGCGGGCCGGATCATCAACCCGCTGACCGCACGCAGCCAGTTCGTCGGCGGGATGACCTGGGGCCTGTCCATGGCCCTGCACGAGGAGGCCCACCGGGACCAGGCGTCGGGCGGCCATGTCGGCGCGGACTTCGCGGGCTACCACTTCGCCGCGAACGCCGACGTGCCGCTCATCGAGGCGGACTGGGTGGACGACACGGACGCCGACGACCCGATCGGCATCAAGGGCATCGGCGAGATCGGCATCGTGGGAGTCGCCGCGGCGATCGCCAACGCGGTCTGGCACGCGACCGGCGTACGCCACCGGAACCTGCCGATCCGGCCCGACCGTGTCCTGAACGCGGGAGGAGCCCTGGATGCTTGACATCGCCGACGCGCTGCACCGCTGGGTCGAGGAGGGCCGCGCCTTCGCCGTCGCCACCGTCGTGACGGTGGGCGGCAGTGCGCCGCGCGCGCCCGGCGCGGCCCTCGCCGTCGACAGCGAGGGCACGGCCATCGGCTCGGTCTCCGGCGGCTGTGTGGAAGGGGCGGTGTACGACCTGTGCGTCCAGGCGCTCCAGGACGGCCAAGCGGTACGCGAGCGATTCGGCTACAGCGACGAGGACGCCTTCGCGGTCGGCCTCACCTGCGGCGGCGTCATCGAGGTGCTCGTCACGCCGCTGGGCGTGGACGCGCCGGGCAGGCAGGTCTTCGCGGCGGCACTCTCGGCCGCGGCCCGGGGACAGGCGGCGGCGATCGCCCGCGTGGCCCTGGGCCCGGCCGAACTCCTCGGCAGGGTCGTGCTCGTGCACCCCGACGGATCGTACGAAGGAGGTCTCGACGGCCATCCGGACCTCGACCGTACGGTGGTGGGGGAGACCCGCGCGATGCTGGACGCGGGCCGCACCGGCGAGTTCGTCGTCTCGGAGAGCGGATCGCGCTGTGGGGTGCCTCTGACCCTCTTCGTCGAGTCGAGCGTTCCCCCGCCACGCATGATCGTGTTCGGCGCGATCGACTTCGCGGCCGCCCTGGTGCGTACCGGCAAGTTCCTCGGCTACCACGTGACCGTGTGCGACGCCCGTCCGGTCTTCGCCACGCGGACCCGTTTCCCCGAGGCCGACGACATCGTGATCGACTGGCCGCACCGCTATCTCCGGGACACCGCGACCGACGGGCGCACGGTCTTGTGCGTACTCACCCATGACGCCAAGTTCGACATCCCGTTGCTGGAGGTGGCCCTGCGCCTTCCGGTCGCGTTCGTCGGCGCGATGGGCTCGCGCCGCACCCA
Source organism: Streptomyces sp. NPDC031274 (assembly GCF_055570235.1). Taxonomy (NCBI): domain Bacteria; kingdom Bacillati; phylum Actinomycetota; class Actinomycetes; order Kitasatosporales; family Streptomycetaceae; genus Streptomyces; species Streptomyces sp. NPDC031274. Next base: position 330,110 of record NZ_JBVIHP010000001.1, read on the forward strand.
CGAGGACCGCAACCGGCGTCTGCGTGAAGTCGGCGTAACGGAAGAGGAGTTGGCCCGCCTGCACTCCCCGATAGGGCTCGATCTCGGGGCCCGCACCCCGGAGGAGACCGCGCTGTCCATAGCGGCGGAGATCGTCGCCGCGCGGCGGGGCGGGACGGGCGTTCCGCTGACCGACTCAGGGATGCCGATCCACCACGAGCACGAGGCGGGGGTGGGCGGCTCCACCGCGGCCGCGTGACCTGGCCGAGTATGAGGGCGGCCGCGGTGCTCGGGCACCACGGCCGCCCTCGCACTCATGCCGGTTCCACCGCCTCCCCCAGCAACTGCACCGGATGCCAGGCGTTCCGCTCGGTCCCGTGAAAGATCTGCTGGCGGCACGACACACCCGTGGCGACCACGACCGTGTCGGCTCCCTCCGCATTGATCGCGGGGAACAGCCGGTCCTCGCCGACCGTCATCGACACCTCGTAGTGCTCCGACTCGAAGCCGAAGGAGCCCGCCATCCCGCAGCACCCGGCGTCCAGTTCACAGACCGACGCCCCCGGGATCCGGTTCAGGAGTGCGACGGTCGCGGCCGTGCCGACCTCCGCCTTCTGGTGGCAGTGGCCGTGGTAGAGCAGCTTGCGTCCGGCGAGCCAGGAGTCGTCGCGCAGTCGCAGCCGCCCGTCGTCGATGGCCTCCACGAGCAGCTCCTCGACCTGGCGGACCCGGCCGGCGATGTCCTTGACGGCGGGATCGTCCGGCAGCAGGGCCCGGTGTTCGTCGCGCAGGGTCATCAGACACGAGGGCTCGCAGCCCACGATCGGCGAACCGGGCTCGGTCGACTGCCGCAAGGAACGGGCGAGTTGACGTGCCTTGTTCTTCGCGTCGCCGACCAGGCCCTTGGAGAGGCTGGACCTGCCGCAGCAGCCCCCGCTCTCCAACCGCACCCGCCAGCCCGCCCGTTCGAGCAGTTCGATGGCCGCCCTGCCGATGCCCGGCTCGGTGAACGTGGTGAAGGAGTCGGCGAGGTAGGTGACGGTGCCCTGGGTGAGCGGATACGTGCCGGGCGTACGTCGCCGGAACCAGCGCAGCAAATTGCGGCGCGTGAACACCGGCAGCGGCCGCTCCGGGGCGATGCCGAGCACCCGGTCCATGAGCCGCCGCACGGGGGTGATGCGTCCCGGCAGGTTGGACAGCGGTGCGGTCGCCGAACCCAGCCGGTTCAGGAGCCGGATCGCACCGAACAGGCGGGTGCGCAAGGGCACTCCGTGAGTGTCGTGGTAGTGCGAGAGGGTCTCGCTCTTGAGGGCCAACGGAGCCAGCGCCGGAGGCTTCTCGCCGATCGGCGTGTTCGGCAGCATCACCAACAACGTGGTCGAGCGCAACCACCTGCCGGGCAACCCCGCCCTCCTGTTCACCGCCTCGTTCCTGTTCAACGTGGTGCTCTGCGTCATCGTCTTCTTCGCCTTCGGCGGACGACGATTGCTCGGGCAACGTGCGGAAACGTACAGAGGCCGAGGCCGAGGCGGAGGCGGAGGCGGTGGCGGAGGTGCAGGCGGAGGGAAGAGCGGCAGCGAGCGAGGCGACGGCGCATCGCCGCCCGGTGGACGACTGGTCGAGGCGGGAGGGGCCATGCCCGGGCGCGCCGTCGCCGTCGCGGCCACCACCGCACGCACGGCACCGGAGGAGCCTCTCAGGCTCGACGGGCCGCGCACGCTCACCCTCGTCGGACTGCTCAGCCTTGTCGCCGGAGCGCTCTTCTTCGACCTCGACGTCGGCCTGATGGCGCTCACCATCACCGTCGTCCTCTCCCTGGTCTCCCCGAAGTCGGTCACCGGCGCCGTGGACCGCTGCGCGTGGTCGACCGTGCTGCTCGTCTGCGGCATCGTCACCTATGTGAGCCAGATGGAGCGCATGGGCACCATCGACTACCTCGGCAAGCAGGTCGCCTCCATCCGGGCGCCCCTCGTCGGCGCCCTGCTGATCTGCCTCATCGGCGCCCTGGTCTCCGCCTTCGCCTCGACCACCGGAATGCTCGGTGCGCTGATCCCGCTGGCCGTGCCCTTCCTGCTCGCCGGCGAGGTGGGAGCCGTCGGACTCATCACGGCACTGGCCATCTCGGCGTCCGTCGTGGACGCATCGCCGTTCTCCACCAGCGGAGCACTGGTGACCGCCAACACCCCCGAAGACCAACGAGACTTCGTCTTCCGTCGCCTCATGGCCTGGGGGCTCGGCATCAGCCTGGTCGGCCCGCTCGTCACCTGGGGTCTGTTCGTCGTGCCCACTTCGCTGTGAGGCCGCACAGGGCGATGCCGTACGCCGTCGTGGCGCCCGTCAGGGAGTCGGGATGCCGCCCGGCCGGGCGGGACGCCCGAAACGGACCGGAACACCCGGTGAATACAGCACGCTCACCGGGTCCCCGACCGGCCGCGGCAGCCCCGCGGCCGCGACCAGATCCTCGTCGCACTCGATCAGATCGGCCCGGTGCAGCGGCCAGCGCGGATGCACGTTCGGCAGGAACATCTGCCGCCCGAAGAACGTGTTGTGCATGCCCCACCGGGCCGTCAGGAAGTGCTCGAAGTCGGTCGGCTCCTCGACCCGCTCGCCCACCCTGACCGCGATACGACTGTGCGTGCCGCGCGGCCCGGGCCAACGCCTGGCACTCGTGTACGTGACGGTGTCGCCGCTGTGCCGGATGCTCATCCGCGACCACTGGTACGGCAGCCGGAAAGCGCCGCGCGCGACCGCCACCGGTATCAGGCGCGAGGCGTCCAGGGAGCGGAAGACGACTCCGCGGCGGCCATGGGCGTCCACCGAGTAGAGGCGGACGTTGGTCTCGGGAAACGTACCCAGATAGGGGATGCCGGGCAGCCGGAACCAGCCGACCCGGTGCATGCGGAACGCGACGAGACCCACGTAGGTCGCCCCGTCGTGGAGGTCGGGAACCGTCCCGGCGGGCAGGAGCGGTGCCACGTCCGCGGGGTCGACGGCCCAGTGCACGAAGGCGAGGTCGAGCCACGACTGCGTGAGCAGTGGATTCTCGGCGGAGGTGGGGGGATCGGCGGATATCGGTTCCGGTACGGCAGGGACGATGGCCACGGGACCAGGATCGCAGGCACCTCGACCAGGCCCGTCCTGGGGGCGGTCATCCGGGCGGACGACGCGCCCGCGCGCCGCTGACCAGGGCGATCAGTGTCAGCCGCGCACGACTGAGCCCCCGGCTGACCGTGTCAGTGTCCGGGGGCTCGGGTCTGCGAGGGAGGTCAGGAACGCGGCCCCCGGTCCTGCTCTGCCCGCTCCGCGTTCTTCTCCTTGATGCGTACCGTTTCCTTGCGGACCTCGGCCTGCGTGGCACGCTCCTTCTGCAGCCACTCCGGATTGTCCGTCTTCAGTGCGTCGATCTGCTCCGTGGTGAGGGCCTCCGTGACCCCGCCACGCGCGAGACCGGCGATGGACACACCGAGCTTCGCCGCGACGACCGGCCGGGGATGCGGGCCGGTGCGCCGCAGCTCCTGCAGCCACTCGGGCGGCTCGGTCTGCAGGGCGTTCAGCTCGGTGCGCGAGATGACACCCTCCTGGAACTCGGCGGGGGTGGCCTCGAGGTACACACCCAGCTTCTTCGCCGCGGTCGCGGGCTTCATGGTCTGGGTGGTCTGGTGCGACGTCATGGTCACCAGGGTATCGAGCGTGTGAGCTACCGCCGACCACGACCGGTAACCTGGCGGAGTGACAGACTCGCAAGTGACCCCTTCGTTCAGGCTCGCGTATGTCCCGGGGGTGACGCCCACCAAGTGGGTGCGGATCTGGAACGAGCGGCTGCCCGACGTGCCGCTGACCCTCGTCCCCGTGTCTCCGGGCGAGTCGTTCGAGCTCCTGCGCGGCGGTGGCGCCGACGCCGGTTTCGTACGCCTGCCGGTCGACCGTACGGACCTCAGCGCGATCCCCCTCTACACCGAGACGACGGTCGTGGTGATCCCCAAGGACCACGTCGTCGCGGCGGTCGACGAGGTGTCCGCGGAGGACCTGGCCGACGAGATCGTGCTGCACCCGCTCGACGACACCCTCCAGTGGGACGACCAGACCCTGCCGGGACAGCCCGCGAACGAGCGCCCCGCCACGACGGCGGACGCCATCGAGCTGGTGGCGGCGGGCGTCGGCGTCCTCGTCGTCCCCCAGTCCCTCGCCCGCCTGCACCACCGCAAGGACCTCACCTTCCGGCCGCTCTCACAAGCCCCGGAATCACGGATCGCGCTGTCGTGGCCGCAGGACGCGACCACGGACCTGGTCGAGGACTTCATCGGGATCGTCCGGGGCCGCACCGTCAACAGCTCACGGGGCCGCTCCCAGACTCCCGCTGCCGCCCCGGACCAGTCGAAGCGCAAGAGCCCCGACAAGAGTGGCGCCCGGCGCAAACCCGCGGCGGGCAAGCCGACCGGGAAGACGGGCAAGACGGGCAAGCCGACCGGAAAGACCGGCAAGAGTGCACGGAGCGGTTCCGGCGGCGCATCGAAGAGCGCCAAGCGGGGCAAGCCCGGCGGCCGTCGGTCCTAGTCCGGCTTCGCCGTCCCCGGGACGGCCACCGGCAGCCTCGCCCGCAGCCGTTCTCACCCGAAGCCGTTCCGCTGGGCCCACCAGGCGAGCACTCCGCCGAGGACGAGCAGCAGGCAGATGGCCACGTTGGTCCGCCTGTAGGAGACGAGGATCGCGGTGAACTCGCGGATCGTCGCGGTGGGCCAGAAGTACGCGGCGGTGGGGGAGCCCACCACGTGGCCGGTGATCCCGGTCCGCCGGGCGGTGAGCGCGGCGCGGAAGGCGTGGTAGTTGTTCGTGACGATGACGCACCGGTAGTCCGGTGTCGTCTTCTCCATGATCGCTTTGCTGAACCTCAGATTCTCGTCGGTCGTCGTCGAGCGGTCCTCCCGCTCGATCCGGTCGGCGGGGAAACCGCGGGCGATCAGGTAGTCGGCCATGGCGTGGGACTCCGGCAGGTCCTCATCGGGTCCCTGGCCTCCCGAGGTGATGAGCACCGGGGGGTCACCCCGCTCGGCGAGCCGCGCGTGTACCGCTTGCGCCCGCTTGAGGCGGCTGGCCAGGAGAGGCGGCACGGTGGAGCCACCGACGAGCCCTGAGCCCAGTACCACCACGTAGTCGGCCTTGCGGCGCACGCGCAGCCGCCCGTAGAGGAACGCGTAACAGACGAAGCTCAGGAACAGGAACGAGAGATAGCCGGCAAGGCCACCGGCCGCCGTTCCCACCCCGACCCACACCGGTGTCCGCACGACTACGGCTGTGACCAGCAGCGCCACGACGCCCAGGATGCACAACGCGGCCACGAGCGAGAGCAGGTTGGTGGGACTCCTGCCCTCCTTGCGCACCATCTGCAGGCCGTTGAGGATCAGGAGACTCGTCAGTACGAGGATGCCGAGTGACCCCAGCACCAGCAGCGACCACGCGACCGCCTGCCCCGATGCCGAGCCGGACCTGATCAGTTGGAACGCCCAGGCCGCAAGTCCGCAGAGCACGGCGAGCCCCAGGATCACGGCATTGCTGAACTTCCTGCGTTCGCGCGCCACGCGCACGCAGAAGACGAGAAAGAGGAGTACCGCGGGGGCGTAGACCAACATCCGCACAGCGTAGGCGTCGTGCGCCCCCGCCACGCCCCACCGGAGCGGATCCGGAGGCGTCCGCTGTAGTGATCTCCGGAGCCAGGCCGTGCCTTTTCCGGGGGACGGGGAGTTGACCCCGGTATGAAGAAGCGAAGCGTACTGGCCGTTGTCACTTTTGCCGCCGGGGCTGTCATCGCCGCGATCAGCCCGCCCCCGGGAGCGGACACGGCGGACACGGCGGGGCCCGTTCACTCGACGGGGGCGGTGGACGAGCTCGGTGACGTCGAGCAGTGGACCGACAGCACCTCGTCGAAGCCTGCCGCCGAGCAAGGTGTGGTCGCTCCTGACGTCTCCAGCACTCAGATGCTCTGAGGTGACGGACGCGGGGCCGGGACGTCCACGTTCCGGCCCCGCCTACGACCCCAGGCTCCGGACCCCACGCTCCGAAGGGACACGTGGAGCACTCGCCCATCCTTGGAGGACCCGCATGTCCCGCACCCGACAGGCGCGCAAGAGCGCGGCGCGACTCGCGGTCGTGCTGACGCTGAGCCTGTTGACTCTCCCGATGCTCGGCGGCACTGCCGCGGCCGGCGGCACCTGCTTCGCCACCCACGCCGATTCCCCGATCTACGCGGGGGACAACCCGTGGACCGAGATCGTCGGCTATCTCGATCCGGGCACGCCGGTGAACGGCACTCGCCAGGGCGAGGACGCCCTGTGGCGGGTCTCGCGCACCGACAACGGCCAGCAGCTCGGCTACATGCGGGCGGCCGACCTCCGCTGCGATGCCGGCTGACGGCGGCTGACAGTGGAACACGACGGCTGACAGCAGATCACGACCCTTCGTGGCGGGCCCGCCGCACCCCGGCCCGCCACGAACCGCACCCGCCATGAACCGCACCCGCGCCCGCAACTGAAACCCGTGGCCCGCACGCTTGCCGTACCGGTATCGTCCACCTCCTGACCAGCCGCTTCGGCGGCTTTCGACGCTGAGGTGGATTTCTCATGACCGGCCGGCCCGCGACGACGACCCTGTGGCGACCGACTGGGCCCAAGGAGCTGGAGCTGGTCCGTGAGTTGAAGTGGCGCGCCTGGCCGCCCCGGCTGCCCGAGCAGCCGATCTTCTACCCGGTCCTCAACGAGGACTACGCGATCAGGATCGCCAGAGACTGGAACGTGAAGCACGACGGCGCCGGTCACGTCACACGCTTCGAGGTCGACTCCGAGTTCCTACGCCGTTACCCCGTCCAGCAGGCGGGTGGCCGGACGATCCTCGAACTGTGGGTTCCGGCCGAGGAGCTCGACGATTTCAACGCCCACATCGTCGGCGAGATCCAGCTCGTCCACACGTTCCGGTGAGAGGCACAGGCCCCGGGTTGGCCCGTGAACCACAGGAGAGCGCTCTCCTGAGCTGCATCCTGCATCCTGCACGCCCCTGACTGAGACGTCAACGCCCCAGAAGTGCCTCTTCAAGCCGCCGCCGTATCGCGCCGAGTGGCGCTCGGGGCGGCGGATGTCGCGATGCTCAGCTCTCAACACCCCCTGACCACATTGAAGTTGCGTTCAGTGGCTCACGATTCCGGGGGAGTGGCCAGTCTCGTACGTCATCTGCGCGCCGCCGATCCGCAGTCATCGGCACCCAGTCGTTCACCGTCTATTGACACGCTCGTGTCACGGTGGGAACACTCCGGGAGAGCGCTCTCCCAACGCTGACTCCGACGGGCGCTCTGCAACAGGTGGCTGCGGGTGGCCGGTTGGCACCCTCGGCTGTCCCTGTCCCCACCCGGCATTCGGGAGCGCACGGCCACGGCTCCCGGGCCGGTCCCCACATCCCTCTCCACGTGGCAGGAGGTCTCCATGGCACGGAGATCGAGAACGATCTCGGGAGCGCTGATCGCGGGCGCCCTGATACTGAGCTCACTGGGCATCGGCGGCATCGCGATGAGCGCCGACAACGCCTCGCAGCCCCGGACGCAGAAAGCCATGGCATCGCACGCGGGACACACCATGGCCGCATCCACCCGAGCGTCGACGGACGACACCGACGGGGACGGGTACATCCCCGCGAAGGCGCCCGTCACCGGCGTCAAGCCCTCCGCGGACCAGCCGCCGCACCGCTACTTCCACGAGTTCCAGGCGCACTGTTCGGTCACGCACACCGCCCCCGACGACCCCATCGTCTACCCCGGGCAGCCCGGGAAGTCGCACGACCACACGTTCATGGGCAACACCACGACGAACGCCGACAGCACCACGGCGTCGCTGGACGCGGGCTCCACCAAGTGCCTCGCCCCCGGCGACAGGTCGGCGTACTGGATGCCCACGCTCTACAACGGCGACAAGGAGATACGTCCCGTAGGGGACCAGACGATCTACTACAAGGCCGGGGTCACCGACTACACGAGCGTGCGGCCGTTCCCCAAGGGGCTCAGGTTCGTCGTCGGCAGCCCGATGCAGAGCGCGCAGGAGTTCCGCAATCACCCCGGTTTCGTCGAAGGGTGGGAGTGCGGGACCAGCTACTTCAACGTCGAGTTCCCCAAGGACTGCCCCACGACGCCCGACACACAGCTCAACATCCGCTTCCAGGCGCCCAGTTGCTGGGACGGCAGGACGCTGGACTCGCCCAACCACCAGAGCCACATGTCCTACCCCGTGGTCAAGAACGGCACCAACGACAACATATGCCCGACGAGTCACCCCGTCGCCTTGCCGATGATCGAGTTCAAGATGGCGTTCCCCGTCAACGGGGATCTGTCGAAGGCCCGATTGGCGAGCGGCGCGAGCCACTCCTTCCACTACGACTTCTTCAACGCGTGGGACGACGCGACGCAGAAGGCGCTGGTGGACCACTGCATCGTCGGCGGCCTGCAATGCGACCCGCGCGGCTATGACCAGACGCACCCCGAGGCGGGCGCCGCGCTCGACGAGAACTACGAACTGCCCTGACCGCGACCTGCGAGGGGCGGTGCTCGATCTGTGAAGGGCGGGCTCCCTCCGCCCTTCACAGCCCCCGCCCCCACTCCGCACCTTCCCCACCCCCCCTGTCCCCGTCCCCCCCCATCCAGGAGACCCCCATGCTCAGACCTGGTACGGCTCTCTCCCTCCGCAGCGTCGTGGTTCCCGCGGCTGCGGGCCTGCTCGTGGCCGGTGCGCTGGTGCTTCCCGCGCAGCAGGCGCACGCGGCCGGCAGTGTCGTGAAAGTGACCGGTTCGCAAGGCAACTGGCAGCTCACCGTCGACGGCTCGCCCTACCAGGTCAAGGGCTTGACCTGGGGACCTTCGGTCGCCGACGCCGACAAGTACATGCCTGATCTGCGGTCGATGGGCGTCAACACCATCCGGACCTGGGGCACCGACGCCTCCAGCAAACCGCTGTTCGACTCCGCGGCCGCCCACGGCATCAAGGTCGTCGCGGGCTTCTGGCTCCAGCCCGGCGGCGGCCCGGGCAGCGGCGGCTGTGTCAACTACCTGACGGACACCGCGTACAAGAACCAGATGCTGGCGGAGTTCCCCAAGTGGGTGGACACCTACAAGAACAACCCCGGCGTCCTGATGTGGAACGTCGGCAACGAATCGGTGCTCGGCCTGCAGAACTGCTACACCGGTGACGAGCTGGAGAAGCAGCGCAACGCGTACACCACCTTCGTCAACGACATAGCCAAGAAGATCCACACGGTGGACCCCAACCACCCCGTGACCTCCACCGACGCCTGGACCGGCGCCTGGCCCTACTACAAGAAGAACGCCCCGGACCTCGACCTCTACGCCGTCAACTCCTACAACGCCGCGTGCGACATCAAGTCCGACTGGGAGAAGGGCGGGTACACCAAGCCCTACATCGTCACCGAGTCCGGGCCCGCGGGCGAGTGGGAGGTTTCCGACGACGCCAACGGAGTTCCCGAGGAGCCCACCGACCGGGCCAAGGCCGCCGGGTACACGAAGGCCTGGGACTGCGTGACCGGCCACCGCGGTGTCGCGCTCGGAGCCACCCTCTTCCACTACGGGACGGAGTACGACTTCGGCGGCGTCTGGTTCAACCTGCTTCCCGCGGGCCAGAAGAGACTCTCGTACTACGCCGTGAAGAAGGCCTACAAGGGCAGCACCGCCGGTGACAACACCCCGCCGGTCATCACCGATCTGACCGTCGACGGCGACGCGGGCAAGGTCCCGGCCGGTGCCCCGCTCACACTCACCACCAAGGTCAGTGACCCTGACGGGGACGCGCTCTCCTACGAGGTGCTCGCCAGCAGCATCTACATCGACAAGAACAAGGACCTCACTCCGCTGGCCGTCACGAACCAGGGATCGGGCCGCCTGAAGGTCACGGCCCCGGACAAGCCCGGCGTCTGGAAGATCTACGTCAGGGTCAGTGACGGCAAGGGCAACGTCGGCATCGAGACACGGTCCGTGCGCGTGGTCGTGCCGCCGGTCGACGGCAGGAACGTCGCCCTGGGCAAGCCCGCCACCGCCTCCTCCTTCCAGCCCGGCAGCGGCGACTGCCCGTGCACCGCCGCCAACGCCGTCGACGGCAACAACGGCACACGCTGGGCCAGCGATTGGAGCGACCCGCAGTGGCTCCAGGTCGACCTGGGCTCCACCACCTCCTTCAAGCACGTCCAGCTCAACTGGGAGACCTCGTACGCGAAGGCGTACACGATCCAGACCTCGGACGACGGACGGAACTGGAAGACCGTGCGCGAGGTGAGCGGCGGCAACGGCGGAGTCGACGACTTCGACGTGAACGGCTCCGGCCGCTACGTACGGGTCAACGGCACCCAGCGAGGCACCGGATACGGCTATTCGCTCTACGAATTCGGCGTCTACAAGTGACGCGCGACTGATGCAGACCTGAATGCGCGGCTGACCCGACTTCGGCGCCGCTTCCTCGTCGGGGGCAGGAGGAGCAAGGAATGACGCGGGACGAACTGCTGCGGCTGGTGGGTGCGCTGGACCTGGTGCGGAAGGTGGGTCTGCTGACCGGAGCCACGGTGTGGCGTACCCGGGCCGAACCGGCTGTAGGGCTACGGGAGATGGTCTTCTCGGACGGTCCCGCCGGTGTGCGGGGGGAGGAGTGGGACGAACGCAGGACCTCGCTGCTCCTGCCCTCCGCCTCCGCCCTTGGTTCACTCTGGGACGAGCGACTGGCCGGTGAGCTCGGCGAGCTGCTCGCCTTCGAAGCCCTGCGCAAGGGGGTGCACGCGGTCCTGGCGCCCACCCTGAACCTCCACCGCACCCCGCTGGGAGGGCGCCACTTCGAGTGCCTGGCCGAAGATCCGGAACTGGCCGCGCGCACCGGAACCGCCCTGATCCGTGGCATCCAGGCCCACGGCGTCGCCGCGACCGCCAAGCATTACGTGGCGAACGACTCGGAGACCGAACGGCTCACCATGGACGTACGGGTGGACGAGCGGACGCTGCGCGAGGTGTATCTGGCCCCGTTCGAAGCCGCCGTCAGAGCGGGCGTGTGGCTCGTCATGAGCGCGTACAACGGCGTCAACGGCACGACCATGACCGCGAACGAACTGCTGGCCGAGCCTCTGAAAGGAGAGTGGGGATTCGACGGGGCCGTTGTTTCCGACTGGGGCGCCGTGCGGCTGACGGCCCAGAGCGCGGCGGCGGCCCAGGACCTGGCGATGCCCGGCCCTGACGGCCCGTGGGGCGCTGCTCTGGTGGCGGCGGTCCGGGGCGGCAGCGTTCCGGAGAAGGCGATCGACGACAAAGTGCTGCGCCTGCTCACCCTGGCCGACCGGGTCGGCGCGCTCGGGAGCGGACGGAGCATCCCGCCGCGCGCGTGGCCGGGCGGCCGGGCACGCCGACTGCTGCGCCGGGCCGTGGCGGCGAGCACCGTCCTGCTGCGCAACAACGACCTACTGCCCCTGGAGCTCTCCGCGCTGAGCAGCGTGGCGGTCATCGGACGGCATGCGTCGGCCCCACGCCTCCAGGGAGGAGGCAGCGCCGGAGTCTTCCCGCCGGACGCCGTCACACCCCTGGACGGGATCCGGGCCCATCTGCGGGGGCGGGCCGAGGTGCTGCACGCTCCGGGCCCGGACCTGGGCGGGCAGCCGCTGCCGCTGGATTCCGCACGGTGCGAGAACCCTCTCACCGGGGAGCCCGGAGTGCTGTTGCGCGTACTGACAGCGACCGGTCATGAGCTTCACTCCGAACACCGCCTCTCCGGAAGGCAGTTGGAGCCTCCTGTCGCACCGGAAGCCCACACCGCCGAGATCAGCGCGCTGGTGCGCCCGGCAAGGGACGGAAAGTGGACGTTCGGGGTGGGCGGCTACGGCCGGATGAGCCTCGTGGTCGACGGACAGCCGCTGGTCGAAGGGGAGTTCGCGCGCGACACCGACGACCCCGCGGTCATCCATCTCGATCCGCCGCGCCGCCACGCATCGGTATGGCTGGCGGGCGGTCACACCGCACACGTCGTGGCACGCCGCGAGCTGGCACCCGACACCGGCCGCGCCGTCGTCGTGACGGCCGCGGCGCCCGAGCCTGACCCCGAGCAGGCGCTGGCCGAAGCGGTCGAGGCCGCACGCCACGCGGACGTGGCCGTGGTCGTGGTGGGCACCACGGAGGGTGGCGAGGCCGAGGGGCACGATCGCACCTCGCTCACCCTTCCGGGCCGCCAGGACGAGCTTGTCTCGGCGGTCGCCGACGCCAACCCGCGCACCGTGGTCGTGGTCAACTCGGGCGGCCCCGTGGAGCTGCCCTGGAGGGAAGAGGCCGGGGCGGTGCTCCTCTCGTGGTTCCCCGGGCAGGAGGCGGGCGCCGGGCTGGCCGACGTCCTCTTCGGAAAGGCCGAACCGGGCGGCCGACTGCCCACCACGTGGGGAGCCGCCCTCGCGGACGCGCCGGTCACGCGGACACGTCCGCGGGACGGCGAACTCGTATACGAGGAGGGCCTGCACATCGGCTACCGGGCCTGGCTGCGGGCGGGCCACGAACCGGCGTATTGGTTCGGTCATGGCCTGGGCTACACCACGTGGAGCTACGAACGCCTTCGGGCCGCGAGTGTGCGTGCGCACGGCGGGGGAGGAGCCTTCGCCGTGGAGGTCCAGTTGCGCAACACGGGGGTGCGCCCGGGACGTGAGGTGGTGCAGGTCTACCTCGCACGGCCCGACTCCGCCGTGGACCGCCCGGTCCGCTGGCTCGCGGGCTTCACGGCGGTCCGGGCGGAGCCGGGGGAGAAGGTGACGGCGTCGGTGGAGATACCGGCCAGGATGCTGCGCCACTGGGATACGGACGAGGGCGCATGGCGGACCGAAGCCGGTGTCTGGCGGATTCTTGCCGGGCGCAGCGCGGGAGATCTCCCCCTCACAGTGACGGTACGCAGGTCAAACAGCCGTCCCTAGCAGGCGCGTAGGCACGGGAGAGCGCTCTATGACGCCTGGAGGTGGGGCGTTAGGGTTCCCGAATGGACAGACAGATGCCGACGCTGGAGGATGTGGCGCGCGAAGCGGGGGTCTCGCGCGCCACTGTCTCCCGTGTGGTCAACGGCGTGCGCAATGTCGCCCCCGCCATCCAGGACGTGGTCCGAGCGGCCATCGAGCGGACGGGCTACGCGCCCAACCGGGCGGCACGCTCCCTGGTGACCCAGCGTGCGGGCACCATCGCCCTGGTCGTCTCGGGCGCCGGAGACAACTCCGACACGGCACAGAACGCTTTCGCCGCGCGGGTGTTCGCGGACCCGTTCTTCGGCCGCGCCGTCAGCGGGGTGGTGGGATTCCTGCGTCCGCGTGCCATGCATCCGGTGCTGATGTTCGCGGAGACGGAGGAATCGCGCCAACAGGTCCTGACCTACCTGCGCCAGGGCAACGCGGACGGCGCCCTGGTCGTCTCGACGCACGCCCAGGACCCGCTCCCGGCGCTGCTCGCCGAAGCCGAGGTGCCAGCGGTGTTCTTCGCGCGTCCCTCCCTCCTTGCCCGCGTCACGTTCGTCGACTTCGCACACCGGGACGGGGCGCGGCTGGCCGCGGACCACCTGCTGGCCCGCGGCTGCCGACGGGTGGCGACCATCTCGGGCCCGCTGGACATCCCCGCGGGCCGAGAACGCCTCGCCGGTTTCCAGGACGGCATGGAGCGCGGCGGACAGCCCTACACTCCCGTCGCCGAGGGCGGCTTCACCCTGGAGAGCGGAGCGAAGGCGATGCGCCGGCTGCTGGCCGAGCATCCGGACATCGACGGGGTGTTCGCGGCCAACGACCTGATGGCCCAAGGGGTGTGCCAGGTCCTGAGGGAGCAGGGCAAGCAGGCACCCGAGGACGTGGCGGTGGTCGGATTCGACGACTCGAGCGTGGCGGTCACCTGCGTGCCGCCGTTGACGACGGTGCGGCAGCCGGTCGAGGAGATGGGCGCCGAGATGGCGCGACTGTTGCAGGAACAGATGGAGGGCGTACGGACAGAGCCCACCTCGGTGATCTTCGAACCGGAACTCGTGGTGCGCGATTCGGCCTAGCGCACAGCGGCGGCCGTGGTCCGCGGAGACAGTGATCCGAGACGGCAGTGATCCGAGACGGCAGTGATCAGCGCCGGTGCATGGTCTGCAGCGCCTCGACCAGCACCTTCGGGTCGTGCCCGCCCTTGTAGACGGGCGGGGGCTGCTTCTTGAGCCCGAGCAGTTGCGCGACGGCGGTCCACGCGGTGCGCACCGAGTACTCGACCGTGAACACCACATCGTCGGGGACCTCGGCGTACTGCCCGATGAAGGCGAGGTTGGTGGATCCCTCCGGCACGACCTGAGGCCGGTCACCCGCGCTGCGGACCAGGAACTGGCTGGTGATGTACGGCATCAGGGCTGGGAGCACGATCGAGTGGTCGAGGATCTGCGGACCCTCCTCGAAGCGCAGGTGGTGCAGGACCTCGTCGAGGATCTCCCGGCCGGTGCACTGGCGCATCGGCTTGCCGACGAAGTCACCCTCCTGGTCCGGGAACAGGGCGTAGCCCCACCAGACGTAGGTGCCCTCGGGCTGGTCATGGAAGTGCGGCTGGTGGTTGAGGACGATGGTGAGGAGCCACTTGGAGTCCTTGAAGGTGATCAGACCACCCTTGCCGGCCTCGCTGCCGCTGAACTTCTCCATCAGCTCGAAGAAGGTGGGGTCCTTGGTCGTCACCGTGAAGGATTCCCACGTCGAGTCCGGGATGGACGAGTTGAAGACGGCGGGTCTGCCGAGCCCCTCCCGTTTGGCCGCGAGGGTCTCCCACAGCTGCCAGGCGCCATCGGATCCCGAGGTGTCGAGGGCGGGCACCGTGCTGGTCGACCCGAGGGTCGAACCGGCCGTCATCGAGCCGTTGGTGACCATGACGAGGTCGCCGGGGGAGAGCGTGATCTCCTCGCTCCGGTCGCCACGCGTGCAGCTGAGCGCCTCGACCGTGAGGGCGTCACCGTCGGCCAGGGTCACATCGGTGACTCTGGTGCCGAGTTGCACGGTCACTCCCTGATCGGTGAGCCACTTCAGCAGCGGACGCACGATGGAGTCGAACTGGTTGAAGCGGGTCCGGTAGATGCCCGACATGGAGTCGAAGGTCTTGAAGAGGTGGACGAACCGGTTGAGGTAACGGCGGAACTCGATCGCGCTGTGCCACGGCTCGAAGGCGAAGGTGGTACACCACATCCACCAGAAGTCCGTGCGGAAGAACTCCGGGCTGAAGCAGTCGGTGATGCGCTTGCCGTCGAGCAGTTTCTCGGGTGTGCCCACGCACTTGACCAGTTCGATGCGGTCACGCTCCGTGAAGCCCATCGCGTGCGAGTCGACCACCTTGCCCTTGGCGTCGACGAGCCGGGCATGGTCGTCCCAGGCGAAGTCCTCATGGAAGGCGAAGGTGTCCTCGGTGACCGACTTCGACGGGTCGTCGAGGGAGGGGATCGAACCGAGCAGGTCGTAGGTGCAGTCGAAGTGGATCTCGAACATCCGGCCGCCGCGCATCGTGTAGCCGGTCTCGGGCGACCCGGAGGCGTCCAGACTGCCGCCCTCACGGTCCTGCTCCTCCAGCACGACGATGTCGGATCCCATGAACCCGCCCTCGCGGATCAGGAACGCCGCCGCCGACAGGGAAGCGATCCCGCTGCCCACCAGATACGCCTTCGCCATGAACGCCTTCTTCCGAGTTTTCGACCTGGGGTTCTGTACGTCGTATGACCTGCGCCCTCAGCTTCGGCCGACGTCTGGTCAGGTGCAGCAGGGGTCGCCCGAACGGGTTACTCCAGGGACGGGCCTGCCGGGCGGGGCCGGGCCAGCGGATGCGTATCGCGCCTCGCGATGTGAGCCTGGTGGTGGGGGCGACACAGAGAGGCGGTTGGCCCATGTCAGTCATGGACAAGCTCAAGCAGATGCTCAAGGGCCACGAGGACAAGGCCGGGCAGGGAATCGACAAGGCGGGCGACTTCGTCGACGGCAAGACGCAGGGCAAGTACTCCGGCCAGGTCGACACCGCCCAGGACAAGCTGAAGGACCAGTTCGGCGGGGACCAGGACAAGCCCCAGCAGTAGCGCCGGTTCGCGTCCGGGCCGTGTTGTCAGTCCCGGCCGCTAGCCTGGAGTCTTCTATCCGCGCTGTGGCTGCAGCGCTGCCGCCCCGCCCCCGTGATGCAGGGGCGGGGCGCTCGGTTTTCCTGCCGCGTCGCGTTGCGGCAGGTTCAGGTTCAGGCGCCGTCACGGGGCACCTGATCAGCTTCGCGCTTCTCCACGCACCGGCTTCACGACGGCTGTACCCGCGAGAGTTCCTGCCACGCGCCCGGGCGCACACCTGTGGCGTTCTGGAAGAACACCGAGAAATTGGATGCGTCGGGGAAGCCGAGCGTGGCGGCGCAACTGGCCGCGGTGAGCCGGTCATGGGCGAGGAGTCTTTTTGCTTCCAGGATGATGCGGTCGACGATGTACGCCTTCGCGGTGCGGCCGGTGACCTGCTGCACCGCTCTTGAAAGGGTGCGGGGCGCGTATCCCAGAGCCCGGGCGTAGTAGGCGGCGCCGTGCTGTTCCCGGAAGTGCGCTTCGACGCTGGACCGGAACAGCCGGAACGTCGGATTCATCGGCCCCGCTTCGCCGCGCGGTGGCCGCAGCCGGGCGACGAGCGCGGAGAGCAGAATCGCGGGCAGCTCCGTCGCCGGGTCCTCGGGCGGGGCGGATGCTTCGAGGAGGAGATGACTCCGCGCCACGTCGACGAACGGCCAGTCGGCATCGGGAATGCGCCACCGCGCGACGAGGTCCGGGGACGCGACGAGCTCTCGGGTGGCGTGGGTGACCGGCGCGGTCGGCAGGAACAGTACGACGTGCCCTGCCACGTCCGCGATGTCATCCCATCGGTGCACCGCGCCAGGAACGACCCACACCGCGGACCGCTCCTCGAGCGGATGCCGCCGGAAGTCCACGGTGACGGATCCCTGCCCGGCATCGATGACGGCGAGGACATGGAAGTCGGCACGTTGTGTGCCGCCGTCGTTCAGCTCACGAAGGTGGTCGAACGTCATCGTCTCGACAGGGCCGCCACTGCCCCCGACGGGTTGGTAGGTCATCTGCCGGATCACGGTCACGTGTCCAGTTTCCACCATGAGGCGACCAGTCGTGCCGATGTCCCGCAGGAACCTCGGAGATTCAATTGATCTCGGAAGATGCGCCTCAGAACACTGATCGAGGAATTGCGATGAACACGGCACAGAAGTCACTGCTGCCCGCTTACGACCACCGCCCGGGGACCGGACCGACCCTGGTGTTCCTGCACTACTGGGGTGGTTCCGCCCGCACCTGGGATCTGGTCGTCGACCGACTCGCGGGTCGCGACGTGCTCACTGTCGACTTCCGCGGGTGGAGCCGATCGAGCGGCCTGCCGGGGCCCTACACGCTCCGTCGGCTCGCGGACGACACGCTCGCCGTGATCGCCGACGCGGGCGTCACCGACTACGTCCTCGTCGGACACTCCATGGGCGGCAAAGTCGCGCAACTGATCGCGGCGACCCGGCCCACCGGCCTCCGCGGAATCGTCCTCGTCGGTTCCGGTCCGGCGAAGCCCGCCGCAGAGATCACCGCCGAGTACAGGGAAGGACTGTCCCACGCCTACGACTCCGACGCCTCCGTCGCCGGCGCACGGGACAACGTCCTCACCGCGACCGAGCTGCCCGAATCGATCAAGTCGCAGATCGTGACCGACTCACGTTCCAGCGCCGACGCCGCCCGTACGGAGTGGCCGCTGCGCGGCATCGCGGAGGACATCACCGAGCACACCCGCATGATCAGCGTCCCCGCACTCGTCATCGCCGGAGAGAACGACCACGTCGAGCCCGTCGGCGTGCTCCGCGACAACCTGGTGCCCTACCTCTCCGGAGCGGACTTCACGGTGCTCCCGCACACGGGTCACCTGATCCCGCTGGAAGCCCCGGCCGACCTCGTCGACGCGATCGTCGCCTTCGTGCCGGTTTCCTGACCAGGACATCACTGCACGTCGGCTCATGCGGACGGTCACATCACCGGACCGATGGGAAGGAGGGGATTCATGCCCCCTCCTTCCCATCCACTTGCCCCACCAGGTATCTTGCATCGCATGGAACCAGGTGATTCGACCAAGCAGGCCCGGGCAGCCGCCCAGCTGCGCAAGGGCGTCCTGGAGTACTGCGTACTCGCCCTGATGCGAGATCGCCCCCGCTACGGCGTTGAACTCCTCCACGCCCTGGAGGACTCCGGTGCCCTGGCCACCAGCCAGGGCACCGTCTACCCGCTGCTCTCCCGGCTCCGCCGCGACGACCTGGTCACCACCACCTGGCAGGAGTCCGCCACCGGGCCACCCCGTCGCTACTACGCGCTCACCGACAGCGGCCGGGCCGCACTCGACGAGTTCACCCGCGTCTGGCCGGGCTTCCGCAACGCAGTCGACGCCTTCCTGACCACCCCACCCCCCACCACCGGAGACCTCGCATGAAGACCTCAGCCGACCCCATACGCGACTACCTCTCCGCCGTCGAGCGCGAGGCCTCCGCACTCACCCCCGACCGCCGTCAGGAACTCCTCGCCGACCTCGCCGAACACATCGAGGTGACGCGCGCCGAACGCCCCGACGCCGCGATCGGCGAGGTTCTGACGGAGCTGGGAGACCCGCGCACGATCGCGGCGACGGCGCTGGCCGAGGCGGGACACGGGGGCACCGCGGCCTCGCCCGCGGGCGGCGCCGGTGCGCCCGCGCCCGCCCGCCGCGGCAAGGTGCACCCCCTGGTTCCGCTCCTGATGCTCACCCTCCCGTTCCTCGTCGCGGTGTTCCTCCCCGACGTCCCCGCCGCACAGTTCTGCAGCACCTTGTTCCGCGTCATCGGCGCGGTGCTGCTCTGCACCTCGGTGCACTGGACCGCTGTCCAGAAGACCTCCGGCGTTCTGCTCGCCGCCGTCCTGCCGACCGTCGCCATCAGTATCTGGATCTCGTCCAGCGCCGACCTGTCGGGCGACACTCCGGCCCTCCTGGCCAACCTGGCGACGCTCGCCCTGCTGGCCGGCACGGCAGCATGGCTCTGGCGGGTCCGCCGACCCTGAGTGCGGCGGCCTACACCGCCCCCGACTCGAAGTCCTCTTCGAAGTAGCTGTCGTGCCGCACGCGGAACTCCTTGAGTTCCTCGCTGCCGCGCCGGGACATCTCCGCGACCCTTTCGAAGTACTCCTCGCGTGGGGCGCCGGGGGAGAAGAGCATGAGCATCGACATGGGCTCGGCCGTCACGTTCTTGAAGGCGTGCAGGCCGCCGACCGGTACGTACAGGAAATCACCGGCGCGGCCGGTCACCCACTTCTCGCCGGTGAAGAGCTCCAACTCCCCGGAGAGGACGTAGAAGGACTCCGACATGGCCTTGTGGAAATGGGTCTTGGCACCGGCGGACCGCGCTGCCAGGTCCACCTTGTACAGGCCGAACTCGCCGCCGGTCGACTCGTGCGTGGCGAGGTAGTGGGTGGCGCCGCCGCCGGACGACGTGAGGTCCGGCGGGGTGTCGGCGGTGCGGAAGGACGCGGTCACCTCGCCCCTGTCTCCGTGGTAGCGGGGCTCGGGGTACCGCAGGTGCTCCGGGTACGACATCGTGCGCTCCTTGTCGTTGAGGTTCACCTGCATCGTGGCCTTCGCCCACGGGCCCGGCATCGGCCGCAAGCATGACGATGGCCGGTCCTACGTCCGGGACCAGGGACCTAAGCCCTGGCCCGGCGACGTAGCGCCCCCCGGCGAAGGTGCCGTCACCAACGTCGCCAGCCAGGGCAGAACACTCAGCTGACGGGTGTCAGCCTCGGTCAGCCGCGCACACCCTTGGCCGGGTGGAGGAACTCGGGCCAACCGACGGAATTCGCTGACCTGCGGGGGTGGAGGTCAGTCGACGACGGGGTGCAGGTAGAAGGTCTCGTTCGGGGCGGGGAAGGGGCCGAACTGATCGGGCCACTGGACGACCCAGGCGCCGTCACCGGTCTCGTTGCGGTTGATGTTCGCATAGAGGCCGGTGGCGTTGTTGCGCAGCAGGGTGAGGTTGGGGCGGGCGGCGTTGGGGTGTTCCAGGGTGAAGTTCTGGGTGTCGCGGGGGTATCCGCCGCCGCCCGGCTCGCCGTCGCGCTCGTGGCAGTCCCAGACGTTGAGGTAGTCCCCGGCCCGCGAGCTCTGCCCGTTGGAGACGTCCAGGCATTTGTTGCTCGGCTTGCTGACGATCCGGTAGAGCGGCTTGCCGGAAGGGGAGTTGTAGCCGACTGCGGCCAGGTACCACTCCTGATTGGCGGCACCGTTCGCGTGGTACTGGATGACGTGCGAGCCGTTGCCGGTCTGTCCTTCGTAGACGTCCAGCAGCCGGTCACTGTTGTCGGCGTGGATGGTCAGGTCGACAGGCTCAGCAGCGGCCTGGAGGGAGCCGAAGCGGATCGGCCAGTGGTCGCTTCCGTAGTTCGGCAGCACGGTGGCCTGCCAGCGGTCGGTGACGACGTCGGAGACCAGGTAGTCGAGCTCGTTGCCGTTCTGCTGGGTGGCCTGGCCGCTGTTGTAGATCCGGGCGTCCGGGGGCAGCCCCAGACCGGGCAGGGTCTGCGGGTTGTAGTTGAAGTCGCCGAGCGCCGCGTACTCCAGGAACCCCTCGCGGTCGGCGGCGTCGGAGATGCGGCGCAGCAGGGCGCCGGCGTCGTTGGGCCGCCCGCCGTTGGACGCGGCGTGCATGGACGCGAAGAGGATGCCGTCGGCGCGGTTGACGACGCCGAGCGCGGGCCGGTACACACCTTCGATGTTCAGTACGTTGTCGGGCTGCCAGGCGGTGATCATTCCGAGGTTGCGGCTGCCCGTGCGCAGGATGTAGAGGTGCCGCAGCGGGCCGTTGTCACCCTGCACCCACAGGTAGTGCTCGACACCGTTGATCTGGCCCTGGTAGTGAGATCCGGCCGGTGCGCCCAGCGGTACTTCCTGTAGGGCCACGAGGTCGTGCGTGCCGGCGAGGTTGTAGGCGCCTGCCCAGCGGTCCGGGCCGGCCTGCATGTTCCAGGAGGCCACGACGTGGCTGTCGGGGTTGGCCGCCTGCGCCGTCGTGGCCGAGGCGACCAGGGCGGTGGACGCCAACAGCAGTGCTGCCAGCGCGGATACCAGAGAACGTAATCGGGTGTTCGTACGGTGTGCGCGTGCAGCAGGGGGCGCGCCCGTACGGTGCACTCTCGGTAGTCTCATGGAGGGAACAATGTCACCATGCATATGCTCCCGCGAGAGAGGCTTCCGGCCAACTCCCTTGCTCTTTATGCCGTCAGGTGTGTTGACCCGCGCGCGTTGTGGGTGATGGAACCGATACGTCAGCGTTCCAGGCCCTGGGTCCTTGCAGCCTCACGTGAGTGAGGGAACGGTTCTGAGCGCCCTCGATGGCCCCTGCGCGAGCATCACCGGCACCGACCAACACGCAGCGTGAACGGCACTGGAGAGCGCGGCCCGAGGCGACGGACCGCTCCTCCTGAATGCCGGCGTCCGGGCAACGGTCAGTTCGATGCCGCGACCTTGCCGCCTGGGGTGACGGCGAGATCGTTGTCCGTACGCATCCACACGGTGCGCTGCGGGAAGGGGATCTCGATGCCCGCCGCATCCAGCGCTTCCTTGACGCGACGACGCAGCTCGCGAGTGACGGCCCACTGCTTGAGGGGAACGGTCTTGACGGCCACACGGATCACGACGCCGTCCGCGTCCAGGGACTGCACTCCCCAGACCGACGGGTCCTCCAGCAGAACCCCGTCGAACTGCGGGTCCTGACGCATTGCGTGGCCGGTTTCCTCCAAGACGCTGTAGACAGTGTCGAGATGGGACTCGTACGCCACCGATACGTCCAGAACGGCGCGGGCCCACTCCTGGCTGTCGTTGCGGACCCGGAGGATCTCACCATTACGGATGTGCCACAGGCCACCGTTGAGATCACGGATCTGGGTGAGGCGCAGGCCGACTTGCTCCACTTCGCCGATGGCTTCCCCAAGGTCCACGGAATCCCCGACGCCGTACTGGTCTTCGAGCATGATGAGCATGCCGGAGAGGTAGTCCGCGACGAGGTTCTGCGCACCGAAGCCGATGGCAAGGCCCACCACACCGGCGCTTGCCAGCAGCGGGCCGAGGGCGATGCCGATCTGGTCGAGGACCATGGCCATGGCCATGACGCCGATCACTACGGTGACAATGCTGCTGAGCACCGAGCCGATGGTGCGAGCGCGCTGCTCGCGACGTTCGTTGGCCCGGCTGCGGTCGCGCTGCAGCACGGCCGGGCCGCGGCTGGTGCGGCGAGGTTCGCTCTGCTCCTCCGGCGGCTGGAGGATGCGCTGCACGACTCGGGTGATGGCCTTCTTGGCCAGTCCCCGGACGATCATCGTTCCCACGACGATGAGCGCGATGCGCAGCGGGACGCCTATCAGGGTGTCGACGTTGTCCCGTAGCCAGCTCGGGGCTGATATCGCCTGGTCGGCGACGTCGCTGCTGAGGACATACGACGCCGACGCGCCGGTGGGTGACACGGGATTCCGCTCCAGTCAGTCGAAGTGAGCACCTGTCGCAGCGGGGACCGTAGTCACGGATTCCGAATCAGGTCAAAAGGTGTGTAGAGGGTGTGAAAGGAGTGTGCCACCGGAGTGGGTGAGGCGTGCCGACACCTTATGGACCGACGTCCCCCAACCGGCTCAACCGACCACACCCCCCCGCCGTCTCCGTCTCCCTCAGTCGAGCTGTGCCCGCAGCCGTCGTACGTTCGCCTCCACGTCCCCCTTGGTCAGATCGCTGCCGACGCTCACCGTGAAGGCCCCCGCGGCCAGCCACTCGCCCGCGTCGTCGAGCGTGACGCCGCCGGTCGCCATGATGTGGGCGCCCGGCAGGACGGACAGCAGCGACTTCAGATAGGCGATGCCGCCGATGTGTGCGGGAAAGAGCTTGGCGACGCCTCGCTGGGCGGCGACGCGCAGCTCACTGGGAGTGAGTCCGCCCTCCACCAGGAGCCGGTCGGCCGCGTCCGCGACCGGGCGGACCTCCGGCACCTGGAACGGGCTGACGAGGAAGTGGGCCCCTGCTGCCAGGGCCCGCTGCGCGATGTCGGGCGAGGTGACGGTGCCGAGTCCGACGGTCGCCTGCGGAGTTTCCCGGGACCAGGTCTCCACCAGCCTTTCCCAGCCGGGTGTGGTGGCGGTGAACTCGAAGGTGCTGATGCCGTTCGCGAGGAGCGTGTGCGCCAGTTCGTCTGCTGTGTCGGCGTCCGCGGCGCGCACGGTCGGGGTGATGCGGGCCAGGCGCAGCCGGTCGATGGTGCCGATCACGGCCTGGCTCAGGGGGGTCGCCCGGGGCGACGGGGTGGCGCTCATGCGGGGTCCGCGATGCGTGCGAGGGCGTCGAGGGTGGATTCGGCGTCGGCGCCGTGTGCGCGCAGCACGATGGCGTCGCCGCAGCGGATGTTGAGGGTCATGAGCGAGAGCACGCTGCGGGCGGGCACTTCGTGGCCGTCCTCGCGGGCGACGGTGACCTCGGCGCTGCTGCGGGCCGCGGTCTGGGCGAATGCTGCGGCTGGTCGGGCATGGAGCCCGGCTTGCTCGGTGACGATCAGGCGGCGTTCGGCGACGGTCACAGGTCTTCTCCCTCGACTCCCTTGTGGGCCGTGTGCCCATCGAGCAGCGTGGCCAGGTGGTGCACCAGTTGCTCCTCCTCGTCGGGGTTCAGTGGGCGCGGGTCGATGTACAGGCGGCCCGTAGAGGCGTGGTGGTCGCGCAAGTACACTCCGGCCGTGGCCAGTTCGGCGGCCAGGTGTACGGCGTCGCGGCCGGCGGCCGCAGGGTCGACGGTGAGTTCGGTGCGGTGGATGTCCCGGCCCGCCTCGTCGCTGACGACCCGTGTCGTGATGCCGGGCAGCGGGGCCAGGCGCGCGGCCAGCTTCTCCATGCGGTCGCGGTGTCCGCCGGGGGAGTCCGTACCGTAGTCGCGCAGGGCGCGGACGAGACCGAAGAGGGTCTCTTTCCCGACCTTCATCGGGCGGGCGATGCCCGCGTACTGCGCGCGGCAGGCCTCCATGTGGCGGGCGCTGCCGCAGATCATTCCGGAGGTGGGCCCGCCGACGGCCTTGCCGCCGCTGTAGACGACGAGGTCGGCTCCCGTGGCGGGCCAGCGGCGCAGGTCCTCCTCGGCGGCCGCATCGACGATCACCGGGATGCCGTGCTCCCGGCCGACGTCGACGGTCTGGGCGAGGGAGACCATGCCCTTCTGTACGGCGTGGTGCGACTGGACGTACAACAGGGCCGCCGTGCGGGGGCCGATGGCGCCGGAGAGGTGTTCTGCGGTGACCCTGTTCGCCGAGCCGACCTCGACGGGACGGCCGCCGCCGAGCGCGATCAACTGCCTTATGGGGGCGCCGAAGTGGACGGAGTGACCGCGCGGCAGGATCACCTCGCACGGCGCGTCGCCCGGGTCGGGCAGGGCCTCGATGCGGGACAGGTCCGTGCCCGCGACGAGGGCCGCCACGGCGATGGCGACGCCGGACGCGGCGCCGGTGGTGGGACAGCCGTCCTCGGTGCCCGTGGCCCGGGCGATCTCCTGTCCGGTCGCGGCGAGCAGGTCGGCCATGACGACGTGGTGACGGGCGCCCTCGCTCATCGCCGTGATGACGGCTTCGCTGAGCACGCTGCCGCCGAGCGCGGTCATCTTGCCGCTGGCATTGATCGCGGGGGGAACGTCAAGATCCTGGTGGAGAGTGTGCACACTGATCCCCTGAACTGTGTGGGCGGGCGGGGTGGTTCGAAAGGCGCGGGTGGTCACTTGCCGGGTATGGGGAAGAAGAAGCCGGCGGCCATCGCGCCGATGATGGCGCCACCTGTGAGGGGCTTGCGCCATTTGTAGAAGAGCGCGGCGCCGACGGTCGAGCCGAGACCGACGGGCAGGGACGCGGTGGCGGCGGAGATGATGACGAGCGGGCCCAGGTAACGGCCCGCGGAGTTGCCCGCGCCCATCATCACGTCGGCGCCGAACGTGGAGGTGCCGCCTGTGGAGTTCACGGTGGCGCGGCGGATGGCGAGGATGGCGACGCCGATCAGGGCGCCGAGCACGGCGCCGACGGGGATCGCGAGCCAGAAGTGCTCAAGGGGCGCGGTGAACCCGGCGGACAGCATCATCGCGGGGATCCCGATGCCGACGCCGGTCTGGAGCGAGCCTCCGATGTCGAGGATGCCGACCATGGGGCCCTCGATGATCCTGGCGAACAGGAAGCCCGCGCCGAAGGCCGCCGCGGCGCCGTAACTTCCGCCCTCCATACCGGCCTTGAGCATGGATACGACGGCGACTTCGTTGAAGACACCCGTGTGGTAGACGTAATAGAGGTGTGTGCCGGTGAAGATCCCGGCGGCCAGGCAGGCGACGAAGACGGGGAAGGCCCACTCGGAGAGCCAGAAGCTGCCTTCTCCCGGCACCTTGGTGAGGAAGCCGGGCTTCTCCGGCTTCGTGCCGGTCGTGCCGGTCGCGTCGGAGCCGTTCGCGGGTATGTCGCCCGCGGCGGCGGTCGATGTGTCGGTCATGTCGCTGCCTGCCTCACTGGGGCTTGGTGCCGGTCGCGTCGTGGAACTGCAGGAGCCAGTGCGGGACGTCGACCTTCAGCTGCTGGAGCAGAGTGATGTCGGCGCCGCGCAGGACGGTGCTGGCGGCGAACAGGACGATGACCGCCCCCGCGAGAGACTTGGTGACCTTGGTCCAGCCCAGGTCGTCGACTCCCTTGCCGATGACGATGCCGAGCACGATGCCCGGGACCGCGTTGCCCATCACCAGGTGACCGAGCCCGCCCAGGACGGTTCCCCAGGCTCCGGTGCGGCGGCCCGCGTCGACGGCGGCCATCCAGAAGATGATGGGCATCACGGGGTTGATGAGCCATTCCGAGGCCGGTCCCAGGACCTTGGCGGCGACGTCCTGAAGGGAGTGCGGGATCGAGGCCGCCGTCGTGTTGAGCAGCGCGATGAGGACCATGCCGACGACGGTGCCGGTGAGGGCCATCCGGCGGGGGTTGTGCAGGGTCTGGTCGAGGTTGCGGTTCTTGACCATCGCGACCGAGGCCGTCCAGTGGGGCACGATGCGGTGGTCGACGTCGCCGGTCAGCGCTCCGGTGCCGACGGCGCTCGACCAGGCGTTGAAGAGGAAGCCGAGGCCGAAGGAGAAGTGCGCGACGGGGTCGTTCTGGCAGGCGTTCAGCTCGCCGAGGGTGCGGAAGGCGCCCATGCCCTGGACCTTGGGCGCGTGGAACATCCGGGCCACGCCCGCGCTCGCGCCGAAGCCGATGAGGCCGCCGATGACGAGGGACTGCAGCAGGACGGTGAGGGTCTCGTTCATCGGGTCACCTCATGTGCAGGGCGTGCTGGAGCGGCGAGAGCCGCTCCTCGCGCACCGTGAAGTCGACGGCATCCAGGTCGAGTGAGGCCACCTGCACCTCGACGCGCAGGGTGATCTCGAAGCGTTGGCGGGTACGCGGGAAGAGCAGGCCCAAGAACCTTTCGGTCCAACGGTGTTCAGCGGCGGAGAGCACTTCGAGCTCCAGCGGCTCCACCCGGAAGCAGACCCCTTCCGAGCGCTTGCCGACCGCCGACTGGACCTGGCCGATGGCGGTGGCGAAGGCCTTCTCGCGGGTAGGACCCGAGCCGGTGAGGCGGAGTGTGTGGCGGGACTGCTTCACGCCGTCCTCCCCAGCTTCTTCAGGAGGGCCTCGGTGACCTTGAATCCCAGTTCCTCGCTGTCGAGGAAGCCGAAGCCGAGTACGGTGCGGCCCTGTTCGACGGCGGTCACGCCGGCCTGCGCCGACCGCATGCCGAACTCGATGTCGTGCCCGTACTTGGCCTTGGCGGTCACCGCCCCCGCGCCACCGCTGCCGCAGAAGGAGATGCCGAGGTCGGCGCCCTCGGCGGCCATCACGTCGCCCACCTTCATGTCGGCTCCGGGCCCGGGGATGACGACGGGGTCGCCGCCCGCGGCACGCACTCCGTCGGCGACCGCGTTTCCCTTGCCGAGCCGGTGTCCGATCACGATCTTCACTGTCATGGCGGTGCTCCCTGGTGTGTCGGTCATACCTGTGTCGGTCATGCCTGCTGGTCGGTGTGGTCCTGTAGCTGTGCCGCCGCCTCGAAGTGCAGGGCGAGCAACAGGACTTCGGTGTCGCGCGCGGCGAATCCCCGCGGTGTGCAGTAGCTGTCGATGAGCTGACGTACGGCCGACATGCGCCCGGGGGCGACTTCGGCGGCGAGCTGGGGGTCGAGTGTGTCCAGGTGCTCGGCGGTGCGGACCCTGCGGACGAACGCCAGCGCGTGCACGGCCAGGGCGAGCGCGCGGATGTCGTCGAAGACGATGCCGCTTGACTGCGAGTAGAGGCGGGTGAGCGGGAGGAACGCTTGCAGGTCGGTACGGTCCGTTTCGGTGACGGGATGGCCGGTGTCCCGTACCGCCTCTGCCAACCGCTCGATCAGGGGGGTGCTCAATTCATGGGCCTCTCGGTGGTGCGTTCCGGTCGGTGGTGCGGGCTCGGCCGGGGAAGCGGCTGGTGCCGGTGGTTCAGGGGGATCCGGTCCCCACCGGATGGACGCGGCCCGCGCGGACGACCGCGACCGGCTCCAGGCGGGTGTCGCCGGTGCGCGTGGCGCCCTCGGCGTCGGTCAGCGTCACCGGACCCTGCTCCCGCCGCAGCAAGGTCAGGTCCGCCGCGGAACCTGGACGCAGGGTGCCCAAGTCGCTCTCCAGGCCCAGCACTTCAGCGGCGTTCAGGGTGACGCAGCGAATCACCTGCTGCGGCATCATGCCCAGGGCGAGGAGTTTGTCCAGGGTCGTGGCCAGCGAGTGCACCGGCCCCTCGATGCTGCGCGCGTGCAGATCCGTACTGATCGTGTACGGGGTGAATCCGGCGGCCAGTGCCCGTTCCGCGGTGCCGAAGCACAGGCTCGCGCTGCCGTGCCCGATGTCGAGACGGACGCCGCGCGCGACGGCCGCACGTGCCTGCCGCTCGCTGCCGAAGAGACCGCCGGGCTTGCCGTGGAAGGCGTGCGTGACGACGTCACCCTCGCCGAGCAGGTCAAGGACGTCGCCAAGGACCGGGGGTTCGTTGCCCACATGGACCATGACAGGTCGGCCCACCCGCTCGGCGACCCGCTTGGCGGACCGCAGCGGGGCCAGCCCGCTGTCGCCGAGCACCGACGCGCTCATTCGGACCTTGATTCCGCGGATCTGATCGGGGTGGTCGCGCAGCGCCTTCTCGGTGGCCGCCTCGTCCACGTCCCCGGGCCCGTGCGAGAGCTCCCTGGGCCCGTGGACCAGGCCGTGGCGGGAGATGTTCAGCCAGCTCAGCACCCGGGTGGTGGCAGGGCGGACAACGTTGTCCGTGAAGTCGGAGAAGTCGTCGCTGCCGCAGCTGCCCGCGTCCACCACGGTGGTGACGCCCTGGCGCACCCCGATCGTGTCGGCGGGGGCGCCGAGGTAGGTCCGGGAAGCGTAGACGTGCGTGTGCAGGTCGATCAGGCCCGGCGCGACGAGAAGTCCGTCGGCGTCGAGCCGTTCCTCGCCGACGAGGGTGCCGGGTGCACCGATCTCCGCGATGCGACCGTCGTGCACGGCGACGTCACCCGGTTCGGGGGCCTCGCGCAGCGGGTCGGCCAGGAGCCCGCCCGACACCACGAGATCGAATCGTTGTCGGTGCGGGGCAGTTGCCCCGTGTACAGCCATGGACGGCCGCCTTTCCCGAGCGTGAGATGGGTGCGTGGAGCGTCCGGTGCGCGGGGCGACCCAGGGGTGCGCCGCGGCCGGAGGACAAGCGGGCGTTCCGTAGAGTAGATTGGCGTTCCGCTGTACGGACCGGTTGGCAACATAGCCCGCGTGTTCTCGGAGGGTCAATGGATCGCAGCAAGCCCGTTAATTCCGTCGCGAAGGCGCTACGGGTCCTGCACGCACTGGCCCGCCCGGACGGACCGCACCGTCTCGGCGAGATCGCCGAGCACTCGGGCGTGCCCAAGGCCAGCACTCACCGGGTCCTCGCCATCCTGATCGAGGAGGGGTACGCGGCGGCCGACGGTGAGGGCCGCTACGGCAGCGGCAATCAACTCCGGGCCCTGTCCGCGCTGGTGCTGGCCGACGACGGCGTCGGCATCGACGCGGTACTGCGCGCGCTCCAGCAACGCCTCGGGCAGACCGTCCACTTGGCCGTGCTCAGCGGTG
Organism: Streptomyces sp. NPDC031274; assembly: GCF_055570235.1. Classification (NCBI taxonomy): domain Bacteria; kingdom Bacillati; phylum Actinomycetota; class Actinomycetes; order Kitasatosporales; family Streptomycetaceae; genus Streptomyces; species Streptomyces sp. NPDC031274. The sequence continues at coordinate 359,345 of NZ_JBVIHP010000001.1, forward strand.
ACTACGCCACGTACACCCACAAGGTCGACCCGGGCCACGCCTACCGCATCGCCAGCGACGTCGGTACTCCGCTGCCGCTGCACACCACGGCCGCGGGCAAGGCGCTGCTCGCGCATCTGTCGCAGAGCGAGGCGGACGACATCCTGGACCGCACCGGACTGCCCGCCCGCACACCCCGCACCCACACCGACCGGGCGTCTCTGGCCGAGGAGTTGGCCCGCATCCGAGCCGATGGCTATGCCACCGACTACGAGGAATCGGACGACTCCATCTGCTCGGTCGCCGCTCCGGTGCTCGACGCCGATGGAACCCCGGTCGGGGCGGTCTCGGTCTCCGCCCTCACCTTCCTCGTGACGGAGGAACAGCTCAGCAGTTTCGCGCCGGCCGTGCAGCAAGCGGCGCTCGATGTCTCACGCAGACTGTGAACACCGGTTGGGAGGAGGGCTGAACCATATGGGGGGGCTTCCCCCACCCCGGTTCGGGGGGTCGTCGGAGTGCTGGAGGAGAGCGCTTCATGATCCGCTGTACGCATGGAAATTGAGCGCACAGAAGGTTCAGCAGGCGCAAAGCTGAAGGCTCGGATCGGGTATGCGGCGTGGATTGTGGGTGTCGTGCAGTTCTTCGTCATCCATGGCATCGCTGAGGCGGCCTGGGTGGAACCGTACAGCTGGGCGCGGTTCAACATCAGCGACTTGGGCAACGCTCACTGCGCCCTGCAGGCTGAGCCCGAGCCGCGATACGTGTGCTCTCCCGAACACGGCCTGATGAACGGGGCGTTCATCGCCCTGGGGACTCTGCTTGTCGTAGGTGTAGCCCTGACCGGTGCTGGGCTATGGCGCAGAGGTCGGTCAGCGATCGTCGCCCGGTTGCTGCTGGCCGCCGGTGGAGTGGGATTCGTGCTGGCCGGGCTGGCGCCTGCGGACGTGAACGAGAATCAGCACGTCCTGGGGGCCCTGTTCATCATGGCGCTTGGAAACATCGGCCTTGTCGTGGCGGGACTTGACTCCTCGGTCGGTGCTCCCCGTTCGCTGCGCCGGGCGACCCTGTTGATGGGTATCACTGCGCTAGTGGCCTTGGGGCTCTTTCTCGCCCGCCACTATCTCGGGCTCGGTATGGGAGGCATGGAAAGGGTGGCCGCATTTCCTCTCCTGGCGTGGGCGCTGGGTGTCGGCATCCTCGGTCTGATCCGCTCGACACCACGGAGACAACAGGTGATGTCTTCGGGGAACATGCCGCAGACAACCCACAGTTGATACGGCCCGGGGTACGCCCCGCTGTTGCTTCTGCCTTCACCTCGCCCGGCCGCTGGCCGCCTGGCTGCGGACCCGGCCCACGTACCGCACAGGCCGCGCGGTACGTGGGCGACATCGGCCCGCGATCACCCGTAGAGCGAGCGGGCTCCCGGGCTGTCGCCCCTGAATCGCTGGCCGGCGGCGATCTCGTCACCGACCACCGACCAGACGGTCTCGTCGTCCTGGAAAGGGAGCGGGTCGACGCTGCTCGTCTCCTGACGGATGCGCTCGACCTCGCGCTCCAGGCGCTCGAAGTCCGCTTCCTCGTCGCCGTCGTCGCCGCTGAAGGTGAACTCCTCGAGCAGACGTTGGAACCGGAGGGTGACCTGGACGAGGGAGGAGACGTCCGTGTGGAGTTCCTGGACGGTCTCCTCGTCGGCGTCGAAGGCGTGCACCTTGCCGGAACCGGGGTCGAGGGCGAGGTGGGCGTTGAGCAGCCAGCCGATGACAGGCCATTCGCCCGCGTCCGCCGGGGCCTCCTCGAAGTCCTCGGCGTAGACGACGTCCTGGACGAGCGGCAGCCGACCGGAGTGTTCGTCGGGCTCACGCAGATGGAGTGTCCTGTTGGGGACGCCGACGGTCTGCAGGAGCCGGGCGCCCTCAGCCCCCAAGGCGCCCTCGGCGCCCGCGAGGGAGGGCGGGAAGGCGGTGGCGGGCAGGGTCGTGAGCTGGTCCTCGCCGAAGACGTCGGCGAGTTCGCTGCGGGTGACGTGGAAAAGCACTGCCGGAACTCCGAACTCGGCGGCGGCACGGACGCCGTACGTCTCTTGGTGGATGGAAGCGATCACAACAACAGCGAGGCGGATCGAGGCGCTTCCGGCGAATCCGATTCCGCACCGGCAGCGTGACCCCCTGAACGAACCAGTCGGTCTTGTGCGGTGTGCCGCCAGCAGAAACGGCGTCTCCCGGAACGCCTTCGCTCATCCCATCCCGGCGCCGCTGCGGTGTCTGTGGGAACTTCTACGGGGCCCGCCCTCAAGCGAGGTCGCCGAGCGTGAGGCGATGCCCTGCCCTGCGCCGTATGAAACCGCGGCGGCCTGCCAGCAGCGTGATCCCCGTCCATCCGACGAGGCCCATGGCCAGAGTGCCGATTTGGCCCGCGGGGTCGACGTCGGCGGCGGCTTCCATCGGGACGACGCCCTCCGGGTCGCTGATGACGTCGAGTCGGTCACCCACCTCCCACTCCGGGTTGTTCCCGTCATAGGTCAGCGGCTCGTCGAGTTCGCCTCCGGGGCCGATGAGGGTGAAGCGGTGGCTGTTCGAGCCGTCCTCATCGGCGCTGTCGGCTGTGATGCGGACGCTTTCACGCACCCCCCGGACATCCAGAGCGGCCTCGGGGGCGATCTGCACCGAGCCCACGAGGACGAATATCGCCGGAAGGAAGGAGACGACGGCGAGCCACACCGCGTTGTGGAGGAAGGCCAGGAGAATCGCGAAGGCGAAGCACCCGATGAGGCCGGTGATGATCGGAATCACATCTGTGCCCACCGCGAGGTACGAGATCCCGGTGTTGGCCGCCGCGATGGCCCAGCCAAGTCCCATCACGACGAGGGTCGACACGAAGTATCTCCCCCGACTCACGGTCGAACCTTGCGACTTCTTCGTGTCCACCTCAGTCATCAGGGCAGCATAGACAGACCACCTGCCGTGCCCGCGTCCGGCATCACCAGGAGAGATGACGGCTGTCGACACAGGATCTCGTGCCGCTATCCGGCGTGCAGTCGCTGGTACTCGTCGAGCAGGCGTCGTAGATGTCCCACCATGAAGTCGTAGTAGGCGTGCATGTCACGCAATCGCGCCTGCTGAGCCTCTGGCATGCCAAGGCCCCGTTCCTGCGCGGTCTGCGCGAGTTCGAGCAACTGCTCGGTCTGGCTGAGCTGATGCTGGAGGCAGCCGCTCCACGCGTCGTCGCGCCACACGTAACCGGCCTGGCGTACGCCGGGCACCTTGACCCGTTCGACCGTGCCGTTCGTGATGAGCAGACGGGTCGTCTCCGACACCGAACCTTTGCTCGCCCCCAGGGCTGTCTGTAGTTCCGACAACGTCATGGGGGTTGGGCTGAGCATCAGGACGCCCGCCAGCCGTCCGGCCATGGGCGGCCATCCCATCGCGCGCCCGATCCGCTGACCGAAGTCCTCGACCAGCGGCCCGTCGGTCATGGCCGAACTCCCGTCAGCCATGACCGAACTCCCTTCGCTCATGGCTGACCTGTTGTCGGCGGCTGGCGACACTCATCCTCCCCGTACGGAAAAAAATGAAAATTCATTCTTGACTGAACATTCCTGGTACGTCAGATTACCAGCATCCGTGCAGGAGTCACCGGCGCGGAACACGCTCCCGTATCAAGGAGTAGAGATGGCAAAGCACGATCGCGACCTGATCGTCGTCGGCGCGGGCTCCGCGGGTGCGGCAATCGCCGCTCGCGCCGCCGCTCGTGGCCGACGGGTCCTCCTTCTGGAGGCGGGCCCCGACTACCGCTCGGCGCAGATGCCGGAGGCGTGGCGCTCGCCCAATCCCGTGGTGGCCCTCATGGACCCCGCGGCCTCGGAACATCTTGTGTGGACCGGCCTGAACTCCTCGCGCACCGAGAAGCAGCCGCAGGCCCCGTACTGGCGCGGCCGGGGAGTGGGCGGCAGTTCGTCCGTCAACGGCCAGATCGCGATCCGGCCGCCGATGGAGGACTTCGAGGAATGGGCCCGGCTCGGCTGCACCGGATGGGCGCCCGAGGACGTGCTGCCGTACTTCGCCAAGCTGGAGGACGACGACGAGTTCGGCGACAAGACCTACCACGGCCGCGGCGGACCGACCCCGATCCACCGGACCCCGAAGAACTCCTGGGGAAGCATCGACCGGGCCCTGGCCGACTCGGCCCTGGCGGCAGGGTTCGGCTGGGCCCCCGACGTCAACGCACCCGGCGCCACCGGAGCCTCGCCCTACCCGATCAATTCCCGTGACGCCCGCCGCGTCAGCGTCAACGACGCCTACCTCGAACCCGCACGTGAACTGGCCGGCCTCACCATCCGCGGCGACGCGCTGGTGGACAGCGTCATCTTCGAGAACGACCGCGCGATCGGTGTCCGTGCGGTGATCGACGGATCCGTCGTCACCGAGTACGCGGACGAGGTGATCCTCAGCGCGGGAGTGATCCACTCGCCGGCGATCCTGCTGCGCTCGGGCATCGGCCCCGCCGGTCACTTGCGGGCGCTGGGGATCGAGGTCCGCCAGGACCTGCCGGTCGGTCGCGGTATGCAGGACCACGCGATGACGGTGCTCTCGCTGCCGTTGCGGGCCGAAGCCGCCATCAAGTCACCGCACGATCGGCACACCAACGTCTGCGTGCGCTGGTCCAGCGGGGCGGGTACGCACTCCGACGACCTCATGTTCGTCTCGCTCAACCAGAACGTCCTTGCCATGGCCACGGCGAACACCCAGTCGCACGCCGGTGCCTTCGGAGTCTGGCTGAACCGGGCCCACTCGCGCGGTGAGCTCACCCTGGTCTCCACCGACCCTTCGGCGCACCCGTACGTCGCCCAGCGGATGCTCTCCGACGAGCGCGATCTCGCCACGATGAGGGAAGGCGTGCGCGCCCTCGTCGAGTTGAGCGGCAGCCCCGAGACGGCAGCCGTCCTCGGCGGATCGGTCGAAGAGGCGAACCGTCTGCTGTTCGAGGCCCTGGTGAACGACAGCCACCTCGACGACCACCTGCTGTCCACGGTCATCGACGCCCAGCACGGCACGAGCACCTGCCGGATGGGCGCCCCCGGGGACACCGAGGCGGTCGTCGACCCGGCGTGCCGAGTGCAGGGGGTGCGGGGTCTGCGGGTCGTGGACGCTTCGGTCTTCCCTTCCGTGCCCCGGGCCAACACCAATCTCGCCGCCATCATGACCGGCGAGCTCATGGCCGACCGGCTCGACGCCTGATCCCGCCCGTACCGAGCTCCGTGCTCCCGCCTCGTCCCGCGCCCCCTGATCCGCCCCCGTACCGAACAGAAACGGCCACAACCATGGAAACCCTGCAGAACTTCATCGGCGGCCGGTGGGAAGAACCGGTCGGCGAGGATGTCGTCGCCGTGGTCAACCCCGCCACGGAGGAAGCCTTCGCGCAGTTCCGCGCGGGCAGTGCCGACGACGTCGACCGCGCCGTGTCCGCGGCCGTCGTGGCGCAACCCGAGTGGGCCGCGCTCACCGTGGCGCGGCGCGTGGAACTGATGCACGCCTGGGCCGACACGATCGCGGCACACGCCGACGAACTGGCCGAACTGGAATGCCGGGAGATGGGCAAACCGGTCGGCATCGGGGGCTCCTTCATAGCGGGGGCCGTGGCCGGGCTGAAGGCCGCCGCGGACCAGGCGCTCACCTACCCGTTCAGCGAAACGGTGACCGGTCCGGGTCCGGCGGGAGAGCGGACCGACATCGTCCGCCACCCGCTCGGCGTCACCGCAGTGATCACTCCGTGGAACTTTCCCGTGGTCATGGTCCTCGGCGCACTCGGCCCGCTGCTCGCCGCCGGGAACACCGTGGTGGTCAAGCCCTCCGAGCGATCCCCGGTCTCCACGGTGCGGCTGCTCGATCTCGCCGCCTCCGTCGGACTGCCCCCGGGGGTGCTGAACCTGGTCCTCGGTGACGGCCGTACCGGCGCCGCGCTGACGGAACACGAAGGAGTGCAGCTCGTCCACTTCACCGGCTCGGTCGGGGCGGGCCGTGCCGTGGGGACGGCGACCGGACACCGCCTGAGCCGCTCCGTGCTCGAACTCGGCGGAAAGGACGCCGTCGTGATCGACGCCGGAGTCGATCCGGTGGCCACCGCGCAGGCCGTCGCGTTCGGCGCGTTCATCAACACCGGCCAGATCTGCACCTCGATGGAACGGATCTACGTTCATGAGCGGATCGCGGACGAGTTCGTCGAGGCGCTCGTCGCGGCGGCGCGGACCTTCACCATCGGCGACGGTCTTGACCCCGCCACGGTGCTCGGGCCGCTCGTGGACGCGCGGCAACGCGACACCGTACGACGCCACGTCGAGGACGCCGTCCACAAGGGCGCCACCGTGCGCGCGGGCGGAGCCGTACCGGAACGTCCCGGCTACTTCTACCCGGCGACCGTGCTCACCGGAGTCGACGACACCATGCTCGTGATGACCGAGGAGACATTCGGCCCCGTAGCGCCCGTCACCGTCGTGGCGGGCTTCGAGGAGGGCCTCACCCTCGCGGCTGCCTCCCGCTACGGCCTCGCCGCCACCGTGTACACCGACGACCCCGATCACATCGCGGCAGCCGCGCAGCTGCCCGTGGGCGTCGTATGGGTCAACCAGTGGCAGGGCGGCGGCCCCGAGCGGCTCTACGAACCCGCCCGCGACAGCGGCATGGGGGCCACCGGAGCCCGTGCCGCGTACGACGCGGCGACCCGGCCCGCCGCCGTGCACATCGCCGCCACCGCCCCGGCGGCCGCCCTGTGAGCGCCGCCAAGGAGGCCGCGGCACGGCACGTCCGCGCCGCGGCGGACGACCTGATCGCCCTGTCCCACCGGATCCACGCCAACCCCGAACTGGCCTTCGAGGAGTATCTCGCAAGCCGATGGGTCGCCGACGCCCTGAGCGACGCGGGGTTCGAGGTCAAGCACGGATACTGCGGGCTGCCGACCGCGGTGGAGGCGACGGTCGGCACCGGGCCGACCCACATCGCGATCTGCGCGGAGTACGACGCCCTGCCCGACATCGGACACGCCTGCGGCCACAACATCATCGCCGCCGCGGCTGTCGGCGCCGGAATCGGTCTTGCTCCCTTGGCGGACGAACTCGGCCTGACGGTGCGGATCCTCGGCACTCCCGCCGAGGAAGGCGGCGGCGGCAAGGTGCTGATGCTGGAACAGGGCGCCTTCGACGGCGTACACGCGGCGATGATGGTTCATCCGGCGGCGGTCGAGATGGCGGCGATGCCCGGCCTGGCCGTCACCCAGTTCGACGTGTCCTACAGAGGCAAGGCGGCACATGCCGGTGCCTATCCCGAGCTGGGCGTCAACGCGGCGGATGCGATGACCGTCGCGCAGGTGGGCATCGGACTGCTGCGCCAGCAGACCACCGCCTCCGACCGCATACACGGGATCGTCACCCAGGCAGGCTCCGCCGCCAATGTCATCCCCGACGTCAGTCGCGGCCGCTGGATCGTGCGCAGCGACACCCTGGACGCCCTGGAGCCGTTGTCCGGGCGGGTGCACCGCTGCTTCGAAGCGGGCGCACTGGCCACCGGTTGCGACCTGTCCACCACGAAGGTCGGCCCCGACTACGCCGACCTGCGGCCGGACCAGGAGCTGCTGGACCTGTGGGTCGCCAACGCCTCGGCACTCGGCCGCAGCTTCCCCGAACTGCCGAAGAGCGTCGCGGGCGCCGCCACCGACATGGGAAACGTCTCCCATGTCGTCCCCACCATCCACCCCATGCTCGGCCTCGACTGCCGACCCGCGGTCAACCACCAACCGGAATTCACCGCCGCGTGCCGCACACAGACAGCGGACCGGGCCGTACTCGACGGAGCGACCGGCATGGCCTGGACGGCCATCGACGTCGCTCTCGCGGCCGAACGAGGTGCGGACAAGCCGCGCACGTAGCCACGCGCAAGGTAGCCGGAGCCCGAAGACGGGAGGGCGACTTCGACGATGTCGTCCCCGCCGTCCCCGGCGTCCCCGGCGTCCCCGTGGTCCCCGTCGCCCCCGGCGTGCGCGCCGGGCGGCGGCGGGGGAGTGGTGCGGTTGAAGCGTGCCCCGCCAGAGGAGCGTCTCGCCAAGACTCGAAGGCGCGGCGGCTTGGCGTCGGGCGCTCAACTCACGTCTGCACCAGCTATTGACGCTTGTTTGCACTGGCTTTACGTTCCTCGGCATCTGAGAGCGCTCTCAAGACGCCCTCACTGTCATGACTTCGAGGTGCCGTCCATGCCAGACCCCCGCTTACGACTCGTCCCTCGACACAGACCGGCCGCCGCCCTGGTGCTGGTCGCCGCGCTGGCCGCCATCGGTCTCGGCCCCGCCGCCACTCCCGCGGCGGCAGCCAACATCCCGGTAGGCTCCGGCAGTTATTCCGACACCCGCCCAGCGGGAACCTCAGGACCCACCACCAACACCGGCACCCCGGCGACCCCCAAGGTCACCCCGGCCGCCAAGGGCAAGCCGGTCCCCACCAACGACTGGTGGTCCTCCCTGGCCTTCCAGCGGTACGGCGACAACCCGTACTCCACCCCGATGTACGGACACCCGCTCACCTACCAGGCCACCGCCGGTGGCCTGGAGGTCGGCTACCCCACCACCCCCGCGGTCGTCGGCGATGGCCGCCAGTACGAGTACGCGCACAAGCGCGACCTCACCCTCGGCCTGAGCGGCCTCAACTCCCCGGACACCAAGGCCGACGCCTGGTCCGACTGGACCGTCACCCCCTACTGGTCGGACGGCACCCGCACCCTGCGCACCACCATCGGCCACGGCCTGCCCTTCGTGTACGCCAAGGGCTCGGGCGGCAACGCCCAGATCACCACCGCCGCCGCGCCGACCGTCTTCGCGGACCAAGGAAACGTCCTCGGGATCACGGTCGCGGGCCACCACTACGCCCTCTTCGCTCCGAGCGGCAGCGACTGGACCGTCTCGGGCTCCACGGTCACGGCCGGTCTGGGCGCCAAGGACTACTTCTCCCTCGCCGTCCTCCCGTCGACCGACGCGCTCGCCACGTACAAGAAGTACGCCTTCAGTTTCGTCACCGGATCCAAGGCGACCTGGTCCTCCACGGCGGGCTCGGTGAAGGCGGGCTACACCCTCACCACGCAGGCGCAGGAGGGCAGCGAGACCGGAACGCTCCAGGCGCTCTACCGCCACCAGTGGCTGCACTCGACCGATCCGCTGACCTCCTACACCTATGTGTCGCCGCGCGGCACGATGAAGGTCCGCGAGGGAACGTCCTTCACCACCAACCAGAAGTCGTCGTCAGTCCTGCCCGCACTCCCGAAGTCCTCGGGCGTCGACCGGGCGCGCCTGAAGGTGTACCTCGACGACGTGGCGAACGCGGCCGACCCGTTCTCGGGCGCCACCGACACCTACTGGACGGGCAAGGCGCTCGGCAGACTCGCCCAACTCGTCCCGGTCGCCGACCAGATCGGTGAGACCGCCACCCGCGACAAACTCCTCGGCCTGCTCAAGGGGCGGCTCCAGGAGTGGTTCACCGCCGGCGGTGCGAGTGAGTTCTCGTACGACAAGGACTGGAAGACCCTGACCGGCTACCCGGCGTCGTACGGCAGCGACACGGAACTCAATGACCACCACTTCCACTACAGCTACTACGTCTACGCGGCGGCGATCGTCGCCCAGTACGACCAGGCCTGGGCCGCCGACTCGGCGTGGGGCGGCATGGTGAAGACCCTCATCAAGGACGCGGCCAACCCGGCCCGCGGCGACACGGCCTTCCCCTTCCTCCGCGGCTTCGACGTGTACGCGGGCCACAGCTGGGCCTCAGGGCACCAGGGTTTCGCCGCGGGCAACAATCAGGAGTCGTCGTCCGAGTCGACGAACCTCAGCGCGGCCCTGGTGCTCTGGGGGTCGGCCACCGACAACGCCGAACTCCGCGACCTGGGTGCCTACTTGCTGACCACCGAGTCGGAGGCGATCGCCCAGTACTGGTTCGACGCCGACGAGCAGGTGTTCCCCTCCGGCTTCGGCCATGACACGGCCGGGATGGTGTGGGGGAGCGGAGCGGCGTACGCCACGTGGTGGACGGCGAACCCGGAGGAGATCCACGGCATCAACGTCCTGCCGGTCACCGGCGGCTCACTCCACCTGGCCGGACACAAGTCCGCGATCCGGCGCAACCTCGCAGAGATGGTACGGGAGAACGGCGGCCCGGCCGTCGAGTGGCGCGACATCCTCTGGGAATTCGAATCGCTCGCCGACCCCGCCGCGGCCAAGACCAAGTGGGACGCGGGCAACGCCGGTTACACGCCCGAGCAGGGGGAGTCCAAGGCGCACACCTACCACTGGATCGGCACTCTGGACGCGCTCGGCGCCCCCGACACGACGATCACGGGCGACATCCCGACATCGGCGGTCTTCACCAAGGGGACGGTGCGCACCTACGCGGCGCACAACTTCGGCGCCTCACCCCGCACGGTCACTTTCTCCGACGGCGCGACCCTCACGGTCCCGGCCCGCTCCACGGCGACGGGCACCGGAACGGGTGGTGGCGACCCGGACCCCGACCCGCCCACGGGGAACGTCTTCCAGCTTCGTGCGGGAGGCACACTCACCACGGCGACCGGGGCCACGGCCGGCAGCGACACCCTCGCGTCGGCGGGCGGCGCGAACCACGACGGCACGCCGTACCAGCCACTGGTCTACGAGGCGAAGAAGGTGAACGGCACCCTCACGGCGAGCAAGTCCACGGCCTTCCGCCTCCAACTGGACGCGGGGACCGCGGTCGGCCTGGGCCATCAGGCCAGGATCAGCTACGACCTCACGGGCGACGGCACCTTCGAACGGACCGAGACCTACCGGTACTTCGCGACTGATCCGGTGACCGGCTGGGAGGCCTACAGCGAGGGCAGTGGCCTCAAATCGGCGACGGGCGCGCTCGGGAACCTGAAGGGCGGGACGGTGCGCCTGGAGGTGTGGTCGGCGATCGGCAACGCCCCGGCAAAGCTCCGGACCGGGACGGCCGATTCGACACTGACGATCCCGTTCGGCTGACCGCAGATCAGTCTCTGGGTGGCGCGTCCGCTACCGCTTTCCGCCAGGACCGGGCGGGGAGCGGCAGCGGACGCGCTCGCGGCCGGAGATGCCGTAGTCCAGCCGAGCGTGTCCGGGCGGTGATGTCTGTTGCGGTCGGGGTTGGGGTCGGGGCCAGGGTCGGGGTCGGGGTGGTGATGGTCTCGTCTTCGTCCTGGGGAGGGATACCGGATCCGGAGTCGGAGCCCGCTCACCTCTGGACCCAGGGTTGCGCCCTGCCACCGAGCCGCCCGCCGGTTCGCCGGTTCGCCGCAGGCCAGGGGGCTCGCGGTGCCGCCGCGGGCCCCGTCTAGACTCGCCCGTATGGTCCGATCGTCCCGTGGTGACGCGAGCCCCGGGATGTGGCGGCAGGAGGCGGGCGCTGTGGTGCGCCGGGTCGCGCCGTTCCCGGAGCAGGCAATAGCCCCTTTCGCCATTTTCGCCGGGCTGCAGATACCTCCTGTCCCCACGGAGTGGTCGCCGCACTCGCACCCCCGGCACGAACTCGTCTGGGTCCGCGACGGAACACTGACGTCCCGGGTGGCGGACCGCGTCTTCACCGTGTCCGAGGGGTACGGGCTGTGGATGCCCGCCGGAGTGGTGCACGGAGGCCGGGCGACGGCGGGCGCACAGTTCCACGAGGCCTTCTTCGCCCCCGACCGCACACCGTCCGCGTTCGCGTTCGAAGAGCCGAGAGCGATCGCGATGACGCCCTTGCTGGAGTCACTCCTGACTCATCTTTCCGACACGGATCTCGACGCGGCGGCCAGAGCGCGGGCGGAGTCGGTCGTGTTCGACGTGCTCCAGCCGTCACAGCGCCAGTTCGCGTTGCAGCTGCCCGGCGACTCCCGGGTCGACGCGATCGCCGAAGCCCTGCTCGACGATCCCGCCGACTCCCGCTCGCTGGAGGAGTGGGCGCGGTGGCTGGGTATCAGCGACCGCACGATCACTCGCGCGTTCCGCCACGCCACGGGCCTGTCCTTCGCACAGTGGCGGCAGGCGCTGCGTGTGCACCGGGCGCTGACGCTCCTCTCCGAGGGGTTCGACGTGACGACCGTCTCCGAGGTGCTGGGCTACGCGCAGCCCAGCACCTTCATCGCCGCCTTCCGGCGGATCACCGGAACCACCCCGGGCGCGTTCTTCGCCGCCGCTGACGGCGCCCCCGAGGGTGTCCGGAATCCCGTATCGGGTGTCCAGAACTCCTGATTGTCGACATGGCGAGCGATATATAAGCTCCTCGGAGTTAGGTAACCCTTAGTTGTTGCTCGCCGCGAACGTTGCTTTCCGTGCGTGGAGAGTCCGCTGCCCGGTCGGCAAGGCCGGACGGAGGGTGCCGCATTCCTCGCCCCTCCGATCCCCCGGACCTACTGATGCTCACAAGCCCCTCCCGGCACGCCGTTCGCCCTGTGGCCCACCCCGCCACACCAGCGGGTGCCCTCAATGGGCACGACTTGGTGCTGCGGTACGGCGGCACACCGGTCGTCCACGGCGTCTCGCTGACTCTGGAACCCGGCCGTGCGACCGCCCTGGTGGGACCGAACGGCAGCGGGAAATCCACGCTGCTGCGCGCGCTCTCCCGGCTGCACCGGGTGGACGGCGGCCGGGTGACGCTCGGCTCCGCCGACGGAGGGCCCGAGCGCGACGCGGCTCTGCTCAGTGCCCGCCAGTTCGCCCGCGAGATCACACTGTTCTCCCAGTCGAGGCCCGCGCCCCAAGGTCTGACGGTCAAGGAGGTCGTGGCGTTCGGACGCCACCCGTACCGGCGTGGCTTCGCCGGCCTGACCACTGAGGACCGGAGCGCCATCGAGCACGCCATGGGCGTCACCGGCGTACGGGACATGGCCGACCGGCCGGTCGGGGAACTCTCCGGCGGGGAGATACAGCGTGTATGGCTCGCGGCCTGCCTGGCCCAGGACACCGGCGTCGTACTCCTGGACGAACCGACCAATCACCTGGACCTGCGCTACCAGATCGAGACGCTCGACCTGGTGCGCGATCTCGTCGAGGAGCACGGCATCGCGGTCGGGATCGTCCTGCACGACCTCGACCAGGCGTCCCGCGTCGCGGACACGCTGGTCCTGATGCGCGCCGGCCGTGTGCACGCGGTCGGCGCACCCGTCGACGTCCTCACCGAGGAGAACATCGGCGAGGTCTACGACATCCGGGTCGAGGTCGGCGTCGACCCGCGCACGGGCCGTCTCCGTATCGACCCCATCGGTCGGCACCCCGCCTGAAGCGGCACATCCGCCACCGCAGTGGCTCGCAAGAGCGGCGAGCTGCAAGAGCGGCGAGCTGCACGAGAGGCGAGTCGTAACGAACGACGCGTCGTATGAACGACGCGTAGCAAAGAACAAGAAAGAGGAACGTTCATGAACCGTGCCCGTCGCCTGGCGGCGTCAGCCTCCACAGGGCTCATCGTCCTCGCCGCAACGGCTTGCGGCACGACCACCGTCGACAAGGCCGACGCCGGCAGCAGTGCCAGCGCGTCGCCCGCGTCGAAGGACTGCGCCAAGGACACCACGACCACCTCGACGAAGCCGGTCTCCTTCAAGGACGGCGTCGGCCGGCAGGTGAAGCTCGACAAGCCCGCCGAACGGATCGCGGTCCTGGAATGGCAGCAGGTCGAGGACGCACTGACCCTGTGCGTCACCCCCACCGCGGTCTCCGACGGGAAGGGATACAGCACCTGGGTCAGCGCGGAGAAGCTGCCCGGCAAGGTGACCGACATCGGCACCCGTGAGGAGCCCGACCTCGACACCCTCTACGCGGCGAAGCCCGACCTCATCGTGGTGGAGGCGTTCGACGCCGACGACGAGACCCTCAAGAAGCTGGAGAAGCGCGGCGTCCCCGTGATGGCCACCCGGGGAGCGAACCCGAAGGACCCCATCGGGAACATGCGGGAGGTGTTCAGCATGATCGGCGAGGCGACGGGCCGCACCGAGCGCGCCGACCAGGTGCTCAAGGAGTTCGACGACCACCTTGCGACGGCGAAGAAGCAGGTCACCGACGCCGATCTGCCGACGAAGGACTTCCTGTTCTTCGACGGATGGCTGCAGGGAGGCAACCTCACCGTCCGCCCCTACAGCGACGGCGCCCTGTTCACCGAGATAGGCAAGGAGCTCGGCATGAACCCCGCGTGGACCAAGGACATCAACAAGGCCCACGGAGACGGGGGCGTAGACAAGTCCTACGGCCTCGCGCAGACCGACGTCGAGGGACTCACCTCGGTGGGCAAGGCCAACCTGTTCTACGCCAACGACGAAGGGGCCGGGGGGTACGTCGCCGCGCTGAAGAAGAACCCGATCTGGAAGACCATCCCGGCCGTGAAGGAAGGCCGCGCACACTCGTTCCCCGCGCGGGTGTGGGGCGCCGGCGGTCCGCGCTCCTGCGAGCAGGCGATCGACGCGTACGTCGACGTACTCGACAAGAAGTGAGCACACCTCAGATGACGGCATCCGGAGGGGAAGCGCTGCGGCGCGCCGAGCGCGGCGGCGCCCCCACCGGGGTGGCCGTCCTGGCACTCCTTCTCGCAGCGACCGCCCTGGTGGGCATGTGGCACCTGACGCAGGGGACATCGGGCGTCGGCGTCGGCGACCTGGTGCGGTACCTCGGCGGGGAGCGGGACAGCACCGGCGGGGCGCCGGTCGGTGAGATCCTCACCGGCTCGCGTCTGCCGCGCCTGCTCGCGGGTGTGGCGGTGGGCTTCGCCCTCGGCTGCGCCGGCGCGCTGCTGCAGTCCGTCACGAACAACGCGCTCGCCTCGCCCGACACCCTCGCGGTCACGGCCGGGGCCTACTTCACGCTCTCGCTCGTCACGGCCTTCGGCCTCGCCGTCCCGCTCTGGGCGTCGGGCGCCGTCGCCTTCGCAGGCGGCCTGGTCGCGGCGACGCTGGTGCTGCTCCTCGCGGGCCGGGCAGCGGGCACAGCGGGCACCCGCCTCATCCTCGCCGGATCGGCCATGGCGATGGCCCTGGACGCGGCGACCGCGATGCTTCTCATCCTGTTCAACCAGAACACGACCGGTCTCTTCGCCTGGGGGAGCGGCTCGCTCGCTCAACTGAACATCGACGCGTCGATACGCGCCCTCCCCGTCATGGCCGTGGTGCTGTGCGTGGCTCTGGCGCTGTCCCGGCGGCTGGACGTGATGAACCTCGGCGACGACGCCGCGTCCACCCTCGGCGTGCCGATCCGGACCACCCGTGTGACCGCCGTGATCTGCGCGGTGATCCTGACCAGTACGGCGGTGACGCTCGCGGGCCCGATCGCCTTCGTCGGCCTCGGCGCCCCCGTCCTGGCCCGTCTGATCGCGGGACGGGTCCGGGCACTGCGCCCCCACCTCCTCCTGGTGCCCGCGGCGGGGCTGTTCGGCGCGCTGCTCATCCTGCTCGCGGACGCGTCGCTGCGCGCGGTGCAGGGTGCGGACGGGGCCGCCTCCATTCCCACCGGCGTACCGACCGCACTGCTCGGCGCCGTCGTCATCGTGGTCCTCGCGCTCCGCCTCCGTGACACGGGCGGGCTCCGGCAACCACCGCACGCGCGGGTCGCCGCACGCTCGCGCCGCGCGTTCCTCCTCGTCGTGCTCGGCGCGGTGACACTCCTGGTCGGGGCGGCGCTAGTGGCGGTCCTGGCGGGAAGCCTCTGGCTGCGGACGGGCGACATCGCCCTCTGGGTTCAGGGCACCGCCCCCGATCTGATCGGCCAGGCGCTAGACGACCGGGTCCCGCGCGTGATCGCCGCGATCCTCGCCGGTGCCGCACTCGGTCTTGCCGGATGCGTCGTACAGGGCACGGTGCGTAACCCGCTGGCGGAGCCGGGCGTGCTCGGCATCACGGCGGGCGCGGGACTGGGTGCGGCGGCCGTCGCCACATCGGGCCTGTCCGGCGGACGACCGCTGCTCATCGTGGCCGCGGTCGCCACGGGGCTCGCCACGTTCGCGCTGATCGCCGTGCTGTCCTGGCGCGGCGGATTCCTGCCCGACCGGTTCGTACTGATCGGCATCGGCTGCGGGTACGGCCTCAGTTCCCTCACCACCTTCCTCCTGCTGCGTGCCGACCCGTACAACACGCCCCGGATCTTCACCTGGCTCTCCGGCACGACCTACGGGCGCACGCTGCCCGACGTCGTACCGGTCGCGGTGGCCCTGGCGCTCGCGCTCCCCGTGCTGCTCGCCATGCGCGGCCGGCTCGACCTGCTCGCCGTCGACGAGGACACCCCGCGCATCGTCGGGGTGAGGCCGGTACGCGTGCGCATCGCCGCGCTGACGATCGCCGCGGTGCTCGCGGCGCTCAGCGTGATCGCCGTCGGTGTCGTCGGTTTCGTGGGGCTCGTCGCCCCGCACCTCGCCCGGTCACTGGTGGGCGCCCGGCACGGCCGCGCGATCCCGGTCGCGATGCTGTTCGGCGCACTGCTGGTCTGCGTCGCCGACGCCCTCGGCCGCACGGTCGTCGCACCCGCCCAGGTGCCGGCGGGCCTCATGATCGCCCTGGTCGGCGGTCCGTACTTCATCTGGGTGCTCCGGCGCTCCCGAGCGTGAGCCCGCCCGCCGGTGCCCCCCGTCCCTCGCACCTTCCGATCCGCCAGGAGTGCCGGTATGCCGCCTCAGCAGGAACAGCAGGAACAGTCCGCGAAGGTCGTCGTTGTCCCGTTCGAGCCCGACGGCACCTCGCCGACCGAGCTGAGGCGGCTCGGGCACCACGAGGTGCCGGAGCGTTGGCACACGGTCGACCGTTCCGCTCACGCTCCGCACATCGTGGCCGTTCCAGGTGACGACGGTGTGGACTGGGTCGCTGCCGCGCTCGTGACGGCACGCCCCGGCACGGCCTACTTGAAGATCGTCGACGCCGTCGGCGACGTACAGGCAGCCGTCCAGGCCGTCGTCGCCCACGCACGCGGCCGGGGGCTCGCACAGGTCAAGTGGGAAGGCTGGACGGCGAGCCCGGAGGCCGCCGCTGCCGCCGGCTTCACTCTGCTGCGTCCTCCGCTCACACCGGCGGGGCACGGGGAAGGGCCTGAGGCCGGTTACGTTCGCTGGCTGCGCGACGGCGTGGTGACCGAGCCCCCGTACTACGGGCAGACCACGCACTTCACGTGCGGTGCCGTCACCGCCTTGGTCGCGCAGACCCTGTCCGGGGCGCTGCCGGACAAGGCACTCGACCGCCAGTCCGAGCTGACACTGTGGCGCGACGCGACCAACTTCCCCGCGTGCGAGCCCGTCGGCCTTGGCGTCGCCGTGCGCCGGGCCTGGCCGTCGTCCCCCGTCACCATCCACCTAGATACGGACCGGGCCGTCCTGCTCGACCACTACCCGGACAACGAGCAGGAGTGGCGTGCCCTGCTCCAGCGCACATCGCGTACGGACGCCGTACGGATCGGTGTCCCGATCGACTCGTGCCACCTCCCCATGGCGGCGATCCGGAGCGCGATCGACCGACGCGAACAGGTGCTGCTCCTGGTCTCGCTCGTCGGGATGCAAGGCTTCGACGTACCGCACTGGGTGCTCTGCCACGGCGCCGTACCCGGCGCCATCGTGATCGAGGACCCGTGGGCCAACGCGGCAGCGGGGGACACCTGGGTCGACGCCCATCTGCTGCCCGTTCCCGACCCGTCGCTCGACACCATGTCGAGCATCTCGGCAGACAACTTCCGCGGCGCCGTGGCCATCGGCCACCCGAGGCAGCACGACGCGTCCTCTCCCGAACCGGTCGTCACGGGGCAGTGACACCCCCCAGATCACGCCTCCGACAGGAGGTCCGAGCCTGGGGCGTGTCTGCCTCGCGAGGCTGCTGGTGCGCATCCGCGACGTGCTGACCAAAGAGATGCTCGGCGAGACTCCGGCAAACCCTTCCTCCAGGGGGTCTTCAGGCGACCTGGTCAGCGAGGAATGCTTCCCAGGTCCGGGCGCCGTGCGCGCAGCATCGTCCAGGCGATACCGGAACCGGTGATCGCTTCCTCCGCCGCGCGTTGCGTAGCGAACCAGACCATCGGCATCCGGTCCGCGCCGATCACCGAGATGGGCATGATGTGCCGCACCCCGGCCTCCCGGGCCGTGGCGTCGGCGTCACGGGGGAAGTACGCGGTCACGTTCTGCGGATCCTGGGCGCCGAGGGAGGGCGAAGAGGTGGCTCACCATTCTCGTCAGCAGACCCGCGTGATGACCATGGACACATGCTGCTCACCTATCCTGTCCGACATGAGTCGTTGGGAAGAGCTGACCGGTGGAGTGTCGGGAGAGGACTACGCCGCCCGGTTCGCGGCCCTGGCCGGCAGCGGCAAGGACATGCACGGTGAGGCACAGTTGTGCGCCGCGCTGGTGCCTGCCGGGGCGCGGGTGCTGGATGCCGGGTGCGGCACCGGCCGGGTCATGATCCGGTTGGCTGAGCTGGGGTACGACTGTGTGGGGGTCGA
The DNA here is from genome assembly GCF_055570235.1 of Streptomyces sp. NPDC031274. Taxonomy (NCBI): domain Bacteria; kingdom Bacillati; phylum Actinomycetota; class Actinomycetes; order Kitasatosporales; family Streptomycetaceae; genus Streptomyces; species Streptomyces sp. NPDC031274. Next base: position 377,771 of record NZ_JBVIHP010000001.1, read on the forward strand.
CCTGGATGCTTCCATGTTGGCCGTGGCGCGCAGGCAGGCGCCGGAACTGCCCTGGATCCAGGCCGACCTGGCCACGTTCGATCCGGCCGCACTTCGTCTTGCCGCGGACTTCGACCTCGTGGTCGCTGCCGGCAACATCTTCCCGCTCCTTGCTGCCGGAACTGAGGCCGCGGTGATCAGCCGCTTGGCCGCGGCCTTGCGTCCTGGCGGCCTCATGGTCGCCGGATTCGGCCTGGACGAAGCTCACCTGCCGGTGTCGCCCGCCATCACCTTGCCGGAGTACGACGCCTACTGCGCCGCGGCGGGCCTCACCTCCGTCGACCGTTTCGCGACGTGGGACACCCACCCCTACGACGGCGGAGGCTACGCCGTCAGTGTCCATCGGGCGCAAGGCGGCTGATGAGTTCGTCCTGTTCGAGCCTGTACGCCGACGGTGGACTGAACCAGATGGACCCTCGACACTGACTCCGGTGAATCACCGTGCAGGTCTGCCGCTCACCGCATCCGGCATGCAGCGAAGCTCGTCGGAGCAAGCTTCACACGCCGGACGTGGATGCTCACCCCACAAGATCGGGGGAGCGCAGCATCTGGGGCGGGATGTTCCAGGCGTCGACGAGGTCGGTGGCGAGCGGCCGGATCTTGCGGCACAGGTCGTTCACCTCACGGCGGATCGCCTTGGAACGCTGCACCGTCAGCCGGCCGTGCTCCATGAACCAGGCGCGGTCAGCCTCGATCGTGGAAAGGGCGAAGAGGTCGCACAGGAGCCCCAGTGCGACCTTGTTGTCACCATCGGGGAGTCGGCGCATCTTGTCGACGAACGCTTCGAGCACCAGCCGCTCGACATGTGCGTGGGCCACCGCGATGACATGGTCCTGCACCTGTGAGAAGACGACGCCGGGATGGGTCTTCTGGTCCATCCCACGCTTGAGCCGGCGCGCCACACCGGCGAGCATGTGTTCCTCGCGGAATCGGAGCATGGCGAGCTGATACTCCGAATCGAGGAGGCCCGCTTCCTGATCCCACTCATCGCCGCCGGGCAGCAGGTCACGTACCCGCTCCAGCAGTTTGTGGGCCGAGGTCTTCTCGATGACCGTCTCGACGGCGAGGTTCGTGACGTACCGGACCATGCCGCGCTGGTCCATGCTCTCGAACTCGCTTGCGTAGTGGGTGAGCAGGCCCTTCGCCACCAGTTGGAGCAGCACGTGGTTGTCGCCCTCGAACGTCGCGAAGACGTCACTGTCGGCCTTCAGGGCGGCGAACCGGTTGACGGCCAGATAGCCTGCGCCCCCGCACGCCTCGCGGCACTCCTGAATCGTGCGCGTGGCGTGCCAGGTGCCGAGCGCCTTGGTTCCTGCGGCCCGTGCCTCCAGCTCACGCCGTGCGCGTTCGTCGTCCGTGGACCCCGAGAAGACCTCGTGCAGTTGCGTGCGCACGACGTCCTGGGCGAAGTGCAGCGCGTAGGTGCGCGCGACGAGCGGGAGCAGCCGGCGCTGGTGCATGCCGTAGTCGAGGAGCACCTGCTCCTCGTTGTCCGAGGCGGCCTTGAACTGCCTCCGGCGATCGGCGTACTTGGTGGCGATGGCCAGCGCGACCTTGCTGGCGTTGATGGCGCCTCCGCCGACGCTGACCCGCCCCTGCACCAGAGTGCCGAGCATGGTGAAGAAGCGGCGGTCGGGGTTGTCGATCGGGCTCTGGTAGGCGCCCTCGGGAGTGACGTCGGCGAACTTGTTGAGCAGCGCCTCGCGCGGCACGCGTACGCCGTCGAACCAGATCCGGCCGTTGTCCACGCCGTTGAGGCCCATCTTGCGCCCGTCGTCCTCGATCCGGACGCCGGGGGCCACCTCACCGTCGACGCGAATCGGCACCACGAACGCGTGCACCCCTTGGTGCTCTTCGCCCACCTCCAGCTGGGCGAAGACGACCGCAAGCTCGGCGTGCCGGGCCGCGTTGCCGATGTAGTCCTTGCGCGCCTGGTCTGAGCCGGTGGTGATGACGAACTCCTGGCTGTCGGCGTCGTACCGAGCCACGGTGCCCAGCGCCTGGACGTTGGAACCGTGTCCGGTCTCGGTCATCGCGAAGCAGCCCATCAGCTCTCCGGTGATCAGACGCGGCAGGTAGGCCTCGTGGTGGCGTTCGGTGCCCAGGTGCAGGATGGCGCCACCGAAGAGTCCGAACTGCACGCCGACCTTCACCAGTACTGACAGATCGCCGAAGGCGAGCGTCTCGAACGCGGCGATCGATGCGCCGATGTCGCCGCCCCCGCCGTACTCCTTCGGGAATCCCATGCCGGTCTGACCGGTTGCCGCCATCTCGACGACGAGCTCACGCACGCGCTCGCGGAACTCGTCGAAGCCGAGCTGTTCCGCTTCGTCAAGGACGCCTGCGTACGTCGTCAGATTGGCGCGGACCAAACTGCGGACCTCGGCGTATTCGCCGTCGAGCAGATCGGCGAGAGCCTGGACGTCGATGGCGGGCTGCGTGTAGCCGCTCGGGGAGGTGGCGCTGTCGGTGACCATGTCGCCCTGCTACCCGGCGGTAAGACGATCAAATCGGTTGCTTGGTCCATCCGGCGGCGAGCAGGCATCGTCGGCGGCTGGTGCGGTCGTGGTGGCAGCAGCAGCGGTGGTGGGCGTGGCGTGTGGATCCAGGTGAGGGGCGAGGCGCTCGTGGCAGGGCAGGGCAGGGCAGGGCAGGGCAGGGCTCTGCGGGGCGGGGGTGAGTGAGTGCGGGCCGACGATGGTGACGGGCGCCAACGCGTGTACATGGGCAGGCGGCAGTGGGCGATGCCGTCTTCAGATCAGGGACCTCCGTCACAGACGGCCATGTCGCCCTGACTGCTATCTCCTCGCTTCGCCCTCCCGCTGTTAGCCTGCGCCCATGATCAAGGGAGGATCACCCGGCCGAATAGCTGACATAGCTGGGGCCAACAGGTCAGAGCGTGTACTGATCCTGGCCAGCTTCGTGAACCGAGTCGGCAATGGGCTGTTCAACACGGCGGCGGCGCTCTACTTCACGTTGGTCGTGGATCTACCGGCAGTGCAGGTGGGTGCCGCTCTCACCGTCGCCGGTCTGATCGGCCTGCTCGCGGGGATACCGGGAGGTCACCTGGCCGATCGACGTGGGCCGCGCACGATCATGATGCTCGCTCTGACGGTTCAGGCAGTGGCGATGTCCGCTCTCGTGCTTGTCGAGAGCTGGGCTGCGCTCGCGGTCATCGCTACCGTTGATCAGCTTGCCGCAGCCGTCGCCGGGGCAGCCTGGGGAGCTCTCGTGGTCCGGGTCGGTACTGACCGCCCAGCGCTGTTCAGGGCGAAGCTCCGCACTTACGTCAATTTGGGCGTCGTCCTGGGGACCGTGGGTGCCGGATTCGCGGTGACAGTGAATACTCGTACTGCCTACAGCGTGCTGATTCTCGGCAACGCGACCAGCTTTGCACTGTGCGCCCTCCTCCTCTTCCTGCTCCCCAACTACAGGGCATTGGCGCCACCGTCGCAGCAGCGCCGCTGGATCGCTCTCACCGACCGGCCGTTCGTGACCTTCACAGCTCTCTACGGCGCGATGGGGCTGCAATATCCAGTGGTGTCCCTGCTCCTGCCGATATGGATCTCCGAGCACACGACCGCACCGCGCTGGACCGTGGCCGCGGTATCCGCGATCAATGCTGGAGTCTGCGTTCTGTTGCAGACCAGAATCGGATCCCGCATCGAGACGCCGCGCGATGGCGGCAAAGCGTTCCGCACGGCAGGACTGCTCTTCCTCCTCAGCTGTCCGATGATGGCCCTGACCGCGCACGCTCCCGTGTGGGCGGCCGCAGGCCTTGTGGTCGCAGCGATCTTCGTCCACAGCCTCGGGGAGATATGGGAGTCCTCGGCCGGCTTCGCCCTTGGCTTCGGCCTGGCACCAGACCATGCCCAAGGCCAGTACCAAGGGCTTCTCGGGCTCGGCTTCAGCGCGGGCCAGGCGCTCGCCCCGGCCATCCTCACCACCGTCGTGCTCGGACTGGGCACGAGCGGCTGGCTGCTCCTGGGCGCATTCTTCGCCGCGGTGGGCGCCGTCGGCCCGACGATTGAACGCTGGGGCACGCGAACTCGATCGCGACACGGAGTCGCAACTGCGCAATCCAGCGGAGAACCAGACGAGGCGCGCGCATAGCCACGGCCTGGGTTCTGGCGTACAGACTTCCGCGACCACTGTCACCAGGGCAGCAACGGCATGGGGATTCGAACCAGGGCGGAGTCGTCCGGGGTCGGCAATCCAGCGGGGCGACATGTCCGCCCGATCTTCGCCTGGATGTGGTCGGCGTCCTGGCTCCACCCAGTAGGGCGGGTGGGGGGGGGGAAGCAGCCTCCGGTTGGACGTACTTGTCAGCCGCCTGGTGCTCGCGGCACGTTGGGTGCGGAACTCCGGTCGGTAGTTCTCCTTCCACACCGCGAAGTTGATCAGATCGACGACGAAATTCGAGTACGGCGTCGAGCGGTCCCGCAGCAGCCCCGCGCCGTCGCCGTGGCATCCGAAGGGCTCGGGGTTGTGGCCGAACGCCTCGCCCACGCTGGGCTGCGGCAACCGGCCGAGAAGCAGGCTCTTGCTGGTGACCGGCCCGCTCGGCGCACGGCCCGAAGTGCTGCTCGGGCAGCCGCATTCCGGTGGCCAGGAGGGACGCCGTCACACGGTGGTTCGCGGGCTGCTCGCCGTGCACGCCGACCCGCAAGGCTCTCAGCCAGTCGGACGTGCCCCAGGGCGAGTCGGAAGCGGCGGCGGAGCGGCTCCGCGCCCACCGCATCGCGGTCCTGCTCACCCTCCTGAACGGCCTCAAGGCCCTCGGCTCCACGCACCGGTCTCGCCGCTGAGAGCGATGGTCACATCGAGTGATCGCCACCGAGCCCTCAACCTCAACTTTAGCTTCAGTGTCAGCGTCGACTTCAGCTTCAGCCTTCGAGTGTGCAGCCGGTGCGTGGGCCGGCGTACCGCCCTGGAACTGGGGACCGCGCTGCCGCACCGCGGCTGGGCGGTCTTCGCATGGTGCACCACCGCCTCGCGGGCGCGCCGCCGTCCTGCTCAGCGTGGCAGCGCCCGCACCGGCAGCCCCCGACCTACCAGATCACCGTCGGTCAGAAGGGCCCGTGGACCCCACCTGGCGGTGCAACAACCGCACCGCCCGAACCGACGACCGACCAAGCGCTCCCTGATACCCGCTGGGTACAGAACCGCCCGCGGTGTCACGGGGCTTAGCTGGCCCTGAGTCGACCGTCAAGGCAGCCTTAAGGATCGCGGTTCGGGGCCGACGACGGGGGATCGGTGCCGCACGGACGTCTACGTTCGATCATGTGAGTTTCGAAGCAGCCGTCCCAGACCCGTCCATGTACCCAGCGCTTTCCTCCTACCTGACGCGGACACCAGACCGATGCCTGCGTACGGCGTTCGGGGTCTCGCGCCCGGTGGACGGGCCGACGCAGGCGATACCCGCTAGCGCGGCGCCCACCTCCGGCAGAGAGGGAAAGGGCCGCCACCGCGCCTCCCTGCGAGGACAGCGTCGCCTCCACGCCCAAGCCCACACTCATGCCCGCCATGGCGCGATCAAGCCCAGACGGGGCTTCCCACCGCTCTCGTACGGCTATGCGTCCGCAGCCCTGCTCGTCCTCACCGCCGGGCTCCTGGCCCAGTCCCACAGCCGCCCGGCCCCCACCGCTCCGCACGCCGCGCCGCCCGCCCAGCAACCGGACGCTCCCCGCCACGAGACTCCGCCCGTACCCGACAAGACACCCTCCGCGCCCGCCCCGCCCAGCAAGCCCACACCGCACCCGAGCCCTCCGGCGAACACCGAGCACGCATCGAGTGTGCTGCGGGTGGGCAGCACGGGCACCTCTGTACGGCAGTTGCAGGAGCAGCTGGGACAACTACGTCTCTACACCGGCCCCGTGGACGGCTACTACAACCAGGACGTCGCAGCCGCGGTCGCGCGCATGCAACAGTCACGCGCCATCGACGAACCCCTCGGCGTCTACGGCCCGGGCACCCGCAACGCCATCAGCACTGCGGCCATGTGACCGGACGGGCACCGGTCAGCCCACCCCGCCGTCGAGCAGCCAGTGGTAGCGCAGCCGCAGTGCCCGCTCGGTGCTGGCCGCTGCGGCACCGAGCCCGATCAGGATGTTGAGCCAGGTCGGCGGACTGACGGGAGAAGTGAACGTCCCGATGCGTCGGGCAATGGGCTCCACCTCTGATACCGGCTCGACGAACTGGCAGAGGAGGAGTGCCAGGGCGACGACAAGCATGATCGACGAGAGGAATCCGATCGCGCGGCTCAGCGCGGGGTGCGCGGCGTCGAAGTGCGCGCGGCGGCCTTCGGCGGAGTCACGATCCGGGGTGAGTTGGTGCTCAGCCCCCTTGGCGGTGACGTAGTGGCAGCGCTTGAGGCCGAAGCCGCTCCCTCTCACTTCGACGGTGCCGCCCGGGACGGGGAAGAAGGCAGGGAGTCTGGACTGGGCGTGCTGCCTGCCGTCGCGGTACAGGTGGGCTTCGACTACGCCGGTCGACTTGTTCCCCGAATGCTTGACGTCGACGGCGTAGACCGTCTGCCGGCCGTTTTCGTCGGTGAGCCGCAGATGGAACAGTGCGCGGAAGGTCATCTGCCACCAGCGGAAGCGCTTCAGTGCTCGCCCGTCCCCGGGCTTGACCCGCTGCGCGGCCCGACGGCGCCGCAACTCCTTCAACATGTCTCCCCCTCCCGCTATTCGTTCGGCTCGGCCGCGCAGGCGAGGTCTCGCGCCGGGCGCTGCCCGCCGGTCAGGAACGCCGTCACCGCGTCGTTCGCGCACGTGTTGCGGCCGAAGGGGTAGACACCGTGACCGCCCTGGTCGGCGGTCACCATCGTGGCCCTCTTCCCGAACGCGCGCCGCAACTCCTCGGCCCCGACGAGCGGCGTTCCCGGATCGCGTTCGTTCTGCACCATGAGCACGTTCGACGGGCCCCGGTCACCGATGCGGACCGGCGGCTCGACCCGCTTGCCCGGCCAGAACGCGCACGGCCCGACGCCGGCCGTGGACCCGCCAAGCATCGGGTGGGCCACGCGGTCGACCGCGACATTGCGCTGGTACTCCTTGACCGTTCCCGGCCAGCGCGTATCACCGCAGATGACATGGAAACGTGCGGACATGAGGTTCTCCATGTTCGGCAGCGGCGGCACGGGCGGCAGCGGCTTGTCCGTGTCGAGCGCCTGCCAGAACTCGGCCAGCTGAGGCATGAGCGCGTCGGAGTAGAGACGGTCGAACGTGAACCCGCGGAACAGCGTCCCGTCGATTCCCTGGACCGGCTTCGCGTCCAACCGCTCCGCGAGATCGAAGAACTTCGCGGTCACCTGCCGCGGTGTGGCGCCCAGACCGTACTCGGGATGCGCGGCCGCGAACGCCGCGAAGTCCGGGAACCGGTCGTCCATTCCACGGGCGAACCGCCGCATGGCCGTGACGTCGTAACCACCCGGGCCCAGATTGCTGTCGAGCACGATCCGGTCGCTGCGCTTCGGGAACATCGTCGTGTACACCGCACCGAGGTAGGTGCCGTAGGAGTGTCCGAGGTACGACATCTTCGGCGCGCCGAGCGCCGCCCGGATCCGGTCCATGTCCCGCGCCGTGTTCGCTGTGGTGGTGTGGGGCAGCATCGACGCCGTCCGCGAGGTGGCGCACTGCTCGGCGATGGTCCGCGCGTTCCCCGCCTCCCGGGCGACATCGGCATCGGTGTGCGCGTACGGAGCGAAATTGCCGCGCGCCTGCTGCTCGGACGTCAGATCGCAGGTCACCGGTGTGCTGCGGCCGACCCCGCGCGGGTCGAAGCCGACCACGTCGTAGGAGTCGAGCACTTTCTGCGGCAGCCCTGAGCGGGCGAGAACGGCCGGGTAGTCAAGTCCCGCGCCGCCGGGACCGCCCGGATCGGTCAGCAGTACGCCGCGGCGCTGCGAGGGCTTCTCGGAGGCCAGCCGAGAGATCACGATCTCTATCTGCCGACCGTCCGGATCCCGGTAGTCCAGGGGGACTTGGAGCGTCGAGCACTCGAGACGGGGTGCGGCGACGTCCTGCGGACAGGGGCCCCAGCGTACGGTGTCCGGCGTCGCCGCCGATGACACGGCCGGCACAGCGGTCGCGGCCGCCATCGTGGTGGTGGCGAGGGCAAGGGACAGGGATCTGCGCATCTGATGTCCTCCTGAATGAGCGTGCAGGGGGTGTTAGGGGGTGTGAGGGGGTGCCGGGACGCGGCCCGAACGCCGGTATCGGGAGCGAGTCCGTCGTCCCGGATCGCGTCAGGCCGTTTCCCGGCGGGTGTGTGCCCAGCCACCGGACACCACTGCGACGAGCGCGATGAATCCGAGGAGGACCAGCTGGCCGGTGCGACCGCCGGGAACCCAGTCGAAGGCCCCCCACAGCAGTTCGGTTTCCTGGTCGAGCAGACCGCGGATCACCGCCTGGGAGGCCAGGGCCGTCATCGCCATCCCGACCGCCTCAAGGGCAGTGAGACCGTCCTTGAACCCGGCCTTGCGCATCGTGTCTCTCCGTCTCGTATCCCGTTTCCGCGTCCCGCTGTCTCGGCACGTGAACGAGTCTGTCCGTGCGGCATGTACGGCACATCAACCCGGCGGCCCGCGACGTCTTCGACCCCGGGCCAGAACGCCTCCGACTCCGGGCGAGGCGGTCATTGGACTCTGGTCCAGGGCGGATCAGCCCCTGGTCTGACTCACAGGCCATCCAGGTTGGCGACAATGGCCGGGTGAACATCGACGACGCGGCGCCACGGCTCGGGTGGTGGCAGCAGACCTGGCGGCTGGCGGCAGCCGTAGCAGTGGGTATCCCGGCCTGGCTCTACACCGGTGTGCTGCTGCACTGGCAGGGAGATGAAACGGGCACCTGGTTCCACATCGGTGACCCGCTGGTCGCTCTCGGCTGCCTGACGGCGCTCGTGTGGCGGCGGCGTTTCCCGCTCGCTGTCGCCATGGCGGTCGCGATCGGTTCGACGGCCTCGGCGTTGGCCGCAGGTGCCGCGCTGGTGGCACTTGGCTCGATCTCCACCCGCCGCCGACCGGTGGAGATCGCGGTCGTCGTGCTGGCCTACGTGACCGCGGCGCAGTTCGCCGTCGAGGTCTACCCGGTCCAGAGCCCGCCCGGTACGTGGTGGATCCAGCTCACGATGCCCGCACTGACGGCGGGCATCGCGGTGGCCGTGGGCATGGCCATCGGCGCGCGCCGTGTCGAAGTACGGTCCTTGCGGGACCGGGCGGAGAGCGCCGAACGGGAACAGACCGCACGAGCGGCGCAGACACGGGCCCAGGAACGCAACCGGATCGCCCGCGAGATGCACGACGTGCTCGCGCACCGGATCTCCCTGGTGGCCATGCAGGCCGGAGTGCTCGATCACCGAAGCGGTCTCAGCACCGAGGAGAACCGTGTGCTGGTCCGCGGCATCGCCGAGGGCTCCCACCAAGCCCTGGAAGAACTACGGGACGTCCTCGGTGTGCTCCGGGCAGACCCGGAGCACCCGGAACCACCACAACCCTCCCTCGACGGGATCCCCGACCTGGTGGCCGACGCCCGCTCATCCGGCCTGGACGCCACGCTCACCACCACCGTGGACGGAACACCGTCCGACGTCGTCGGACGCACCTGCTACCGGGTCGTCCAGGAAGGACTGACCAACGCCGCCAAACACGCCCCAGGCGCACCCGTGCACGTCACCCTCGAAGGATCGGCGGGCGACCAACTCGACGTCAGCGTCCGCAACTCCCCGGCCACCACTTCCTCGGCGGCCGCCACAAGAGCCGCGCAACGACCGGCATCGGGGTTCGGACTCCTGGGCCTGACCGAACGAGTGGGCCTCGCGGGCGGAAGACTCGACCATCACCCCACACGCGACCGCGGCTACCTCCTCACCGCGCGACTACCCTGGCCGAACCCCACCCACGAAAAGAGAACTTGAGTGGACAGCGAGCGGCAGCCGGTGCGTGTCGTCATCGTCGACGACGAAGAGCTGGTGCGCATGGCGCTGCGACTGGTCATCGACGGCGAACCGGATCTGACCGTCGTCGCGGAGGCGGCCGACGGCAACGCCGCGATCACCGTGGTGGACGAGCAGCAACCGGACGTCGTGCTGATGGACGTGCGGATGCCGGGACGCGACGGTCTCAGCGCGACCCGGGAGCTGCTCACCCGAGCGGTGCCACCCCGGGTGCTCATGCTGACGACATTCGACTCCGACGACCTGGTGCTCGGCGCACTGCGCGCCGGAGCACTGGGGTTCGTCCTCAAGGACACCCGGCCGGCACAGATTCTCGACGCGGTGCGGACCGTCGCGGAAGGCGAGCCCGTGCTGTCCCCGGCGGCCGCCGCGCGAGTGATCGCTGCGGCCACCGGCCCGCAGTCCGCTCACGTCCGTGAACCGTCGCGCGGCGCCGCACGGAAAAAGCTGTCCACCCTCACCGAACGAGAACGCGAAACCGCCGAGGCCATCGCGGACGGCCTCGGCAACCCGGAGATCGCCCGGCGGCTGCACATCAGCATCGCGACCGTCAAGGCACACACCGGCAACCTGTTCGCCAAGCTGGCGGTGGAGAACCGGGTACAGATCGCACTCCTGGTGCGCGACGCGGAGGAATGAGCCCGAGGCAGAAGGCTGACGGCCGTACCGAGTCACGCGTGGCGCGCCCGAAACGTAAGCTGGCAGCTATGCGGACGCGACCCACGCTGACCTGGGAGCCTTCTGGCGGCTTGCTCCCGGCCTCGACCGACCTCACGGCTGTCGTCGAGGCGGTGCGCGCAGGCGGGGTCGTGGTGCTGAGCGGGGCCGGTCTTTCCACCGAGTCAGGTATCCCGGACTACCGCGGGGAGCACGGCTCCCTGCGGCGGCACACTCCCATGACGTATCAGGAGTTCGTCGGCGCCGAGCAGGCCCGGCAGCGGTACTGGGCTCGCAGTCAGCTGGGGTGGCGGGCCATGACACGGGCCCGTCCGAATGCCGGTCATCGGGCCGTCACCACCTTGGCCGAAGCAGGCCTGGTCACCGGTGTGATCACACAGAACGTCGACGGGCTGCAGCAGTCCGCCGGGGCCCGCGACGTCATCGACCTCCACGGGAGCCTGAGCCGGGTGGTCTGTCTGGCCTGTGGGCGAGCCAGCGCCCGTTCGGAGCTCGACCAACGGCTGCGTGAAGCCAATCCGGGGTTCGAGGCCGCCGCCGAGCGCTACCGTGCGGCGCGGGTCAATCCGGACGGTGACGTGGAACTGCCCGACGAGGCGGTTCGTGAGTTCCGGGTGGTGGCGTGTGCGGCCTGTGGCAACGGCGTGCTCAAGCCGGACGTGGTCTTCTTCGGTGAGAACGTGCCCCCGGAGCGGGTCGCGGCGTGTCGGCACCTTGTCGAGGAGGCTGCCGTCCTGCTCGTGCTCGGCTCTTCCCTCACGGTCATGTCCGGGCTGCGCTTCGTGCGCCAGGCGGCGCAGTCCGGCACGCCGGTCCTGATCGTCAATCAGGGCCCGACCCGAGGTGACCGCTGGGCCACCCAGCGAGTCGAACTGCCGCTGGGGGAGGCGCTGCCCGCCCTGGTGGCGCGGGTGTGTTCCGGAGGGCGATAGGCCGGGCCCGGCTGTGACGGCCGGGCTGTGACGTCATCTGGCGTCCGGCACGACGGTGGTCACTCCGACAGCTCAGGGAGCGGCGTGGGCCTCCGGCGGAGACGTGACAGGGTGCGACCTCCGCCATCTGCGGGCAGACTTGATCAGGACGTTGTGCCAGTGGTGCAGGTGGCGGAAGACAGCTGAACTGACGCGGGGTGCTCTCGCGGAACCGGGGCGATCAATGTTCCGTACGCAGGCGGCCGACGACGGTGACGAGCTGCTTGCCAGGCTCGGGGCGCTGACCGCCCGGGCCCGGGAGCTCGCGGAGATGCAGCGTTCCCGGGTGGAGCTGGCAGTGGCGCTGCAGCGCGGCATGCTGCCCCACGACCTTCCGCAGCCTCCGGGCGTCCGGCTGGCCGTGGGCTACATGCCCGCCAATCACGGGCTCAACGTCGGGGGAGACTGGTATGACGCCTTCACCATGCCCGACGGCCGTATCGGCCTGTCCATCGGTGACGTGCAGGGGCACAACATCAAGGCCGCCGCGTTCATGGGGCAGGTCCGTGTGGGATTGCGTGCGCTGGCGTCCGTCACGGGCGACCCGGGGGAACTGCTCACGCGTACCAACGATCTCCTGGTCTCCCTGGGCGCGGACCTCTTCGCCACGTGTACTTTCCTTCGGCTTGATCCGGCTACGGGCGTCCTGGAGTGCGCTCGGGCCGGCCACATTCCCCACATCTGGGCCACGGCCGACGGCCGGTCCGGTGTCGACGAAGGTGAGTGCGGCCCGCCGCTCGGGGTGCTCGAAGGCGCCGAGTACCCCGTGGTGTGCCACCGGCTCAGCACGGACGGCGTCGTCGTGCTGCTGACCGACGGGGTGGTGGAGGGGCCGTCACTGAGTCTCGACGAAGGCCTGCGGCGGGTGATGCGCCTGGCCGAGATCACTACCGCTGCCGGTCTTGGGATCGACACTCTTGTGGGCGGTGTGATGCGGCTGGCGGACACAGTGGGGCATGAGGACGATGCCGCCGTCCTTGTCGTCGGCCACGACGGAGGCGCCCTCTAGAGGGGGCCACCGCATGCCCGCGGATGTAGGCGAGGGGAAAGAGGTCCCGCAGGTCACGGCCGCGCTCGGACAGGGGCCGGGGCCCTCGCATGGCCGAAGTGGTCCGCTCGGTGTCTGATGGCTCTGTGTTGGTGACTCGGCGGTTCCGGCTGTCCTTGGAGGTGGTCCTCAAGACACTGGCCGTGGCCGCCTGCTACTACGTGGCCGGGCGTCTGGGTCTGCTGGGTCGACTCACCGTCGAAGGCGTGGTCGTCACACCCATTTGGCCGCCCACCGGGGTCGCCGTCGCCGCACTGCTTGTCTACGGCGTTTCGGTCTGGCCCGGGATCGCCGTCGGTTCCTTCCTCACCATCGCGTCCCTCACCACCCCGCAGCTCACCACACTGATCACCGTGGCGGGCAACACCGTCGCACCGCTCTGCGCCTATCTGATGCTGCGGCGGGCCGGTTTCCGGGTCGGGATCTCACGTCTGCGGGACGGTCTGGCCCTGGTCTTCCTCGGCGGGCTCGGAGCCATGCTGATCAGCGCCACGGCGGGGGTCGGGCTGCAGGTGCTGACCGGTCGACTGGACACGGGGGAGTTCTGGGCCGTGTGGCTGGCCTGGTGGGTGGGCGATGCGATGGGCGTCCTGCTGGTCACGCCCCTCCTGCTCGTGCTGGTGGGAGCGGCCGGCCCAGTGCGACTGAAGCGGTGGAAGGAGATGCTGTTCCTGGGCCTCGCGGCCTTGATCGTCGTACCTCTGGCCGTGGTCGGCGAATTGAGCCTGCTCTTCCTCGTCTTCCCGCTGATCATCTGGGTGGCGTTGCGCTTCCAGCTGGCAGGGAGCATGGTGTGCGCGCTGTTCGCGTCGGTGCTGACCACCTTCGAGGCGAGTACGCAGCAAGGCGCCTTCCTCAACCTTTCGGCCATCGAGATCATGACCAAACTTCAGGCGTTCAACGGTGCCACCGCACTGACGGCGCTCTTGTTGTCCGCCATGGTCGCCGAACAGCGCGCCACCCGACGATCGGTGCAGAATGCCTGTCGGGAACTCGCGGAGGTGCTGGAGCACCTCGCCGCGGGGGAGACCCCGCCCGACCTGTCCGACGGGCGCGCTGACAGTCACACCGCCAGTCTCCGTACCGACGACTCGGTGTCGGAGACGGACAGCCACCGGGAGATGTGAGCGCCCCCTCCGCGCCGGGCGCCGAGGCACTCAAGACGCGGGAGTGAAGCCCCAGGGCAATCCGGTACGGCTTCGCCGCATACGGGTTCAGCGGTCCGTCCACATCCCCCAACGCGCCCGGCGTTCAGTGGATCGCCAGCTCCCGGCTCAGGACGTGTTCGACCAGGGAGATCAGGACCTCCTTGCCGGACTCCCGGTCGCGCACGTCGCAGAGCAGGACGGGCGTGTCGGGGTTCAGGTCGAGCGCGCGTGCCACCGCGTCCGGGGTGTGGCTGCGGATCCCGTCGAAGCAGTTCACCGCGACGATGAAGGGGATGCCGCGGCTCTCGAAGTAGTCCACGGCGGGGAAGCAGTCCGCGAGGCGGCGAGTGTCGGCGAGGACGACCGCGCCGAGGCTGCCCGTGGCCAGCTCGTCCCAGACGAACCAGAATCGGTCCTGGCCGGGTGTGCCGAACAGGTACAGGGCGAGGTTGTCCCGCAGGGAGATGCGGCCGAAGTCCATGGCGACCGTGGTCGTGGTCTTTGTGGCCACCCCCTTGAGGCTGTCCACCGGGCGCGACGCTTCGGTGAGGGGTTCCTCGGTACGCAGGGGACGGATTTCGCTGACCGATTCCACCAGCGTGGTCTTCCCGACGCCGAAGCCGCCGGCGATCAGGAGCTTGAGCGCGGTGAAGTCGGCGGGCGCCGAATGACGGGTGCGGTCAGAGTGCGCGGAGGCCATTGATCACTTCTCGCAGGAGGTGGGCGTGGGGACGTTCGTTCCCGGTGGCGGTGGAATCGGGCGGGGTGATGTGGATCAGGCCCTGCGCCGTGAGGTCGCCGAGGAGGACTCGGACCACACCGAGGGGCAGCCCCGAGTCGGACGCGAGGTCCGCGACAGGGTGCGGACCGCGGGCGCACCGGGCCAACAGCGCGCGCTGCTCGGGCGGGAGCGGGCCGCGCGGGGTGGAGGCGGTGGGCCGGACGATCGCCATCAGGTCGACGCGCTCCGCGCCGTTGTCCGTGCGGGCGCGACCGGCGGTCATGGCGTAGAGCCTGACCAAGGGGCCTGCCTCGTCGTCGTACCGGTCGGTCCAGGCTTCGCCGAAGCGGTCGCCCGGACCGTCCCGGCGGCGGTGGGGGGACTGGTCCGTCATGAGGCCTCGCCGTCCGGCGTCGGCGTGTCGTTGGTCCGCAGGGGGACGGTGAGATGTTCGCGCACCCGATCGACCAGCAGGGCCATCTCGTACGCCACCAGGCCGATGTCGGCGTGCCCGTCGGTGAACACGGCGATGCAGGAGCCGTCCCCGGCGGCGATCACGAAGAGGAACCCTCCCTGCAGCTCGACCATCGTCTGGACGACGCCGCCCGCGTCGAAGTGCCGGCCCGCTCCCTTGGCGAGGGAGTGGAAGCCGGAGGCGATGGCGGCGAAGCGCTCGGACTCGTCGCGGCCCATGCCGTGCGAGGCGCCGACGCACAGGCCGTCGGTGGACAGCATGACCGCGTAGCGCACCTCCGTGACGCGGTCGACGAAGTCGTCGAGGAGCCAGTCGATGCCGCCCTCGCCGTGGTCGTCGCTCTGGTCGCCCAGGGAGGTGACGGAGTAGGTCGGCGTCATCGGTCGGTGAACCCTTCGTCGTTCGCTGCGTGGTGGTCGGGCGAGGGGCCCGGGGCGCCGGGTCCGGCCGGTTCGTCGCGGGTGGCGGAGGCACGGCGCCGGCCGGAGCGCAGCGACGCCATCGTGGCGCGGGCGGCTTCCGGTGAACGGACGGCCGGGCTCTGGGCAGGGTGCGGGCTCGCGCTCGCGTCCTCGTCCTTCGCGAGGTCCTTGCGCAGTTCGGGGGCGAGGCTGGCCTGGCGCACCCGGCGCGGCAGTCCCTCCTCTGCGTCAGGTCTGTCCGGTCGGTCTGGTCCGTCCGGCTCGTTCGGCTCGCGAGCGGGCCGCGCGGTGGGGGCGGGCGGGGTCTGGGGCTGCTGGGGTGCGGCGTGCCGGGCGCGGCCGGGGAGTTGGCGGGGCGCCGGCTCACCGTGCGGGAGGTGGGGCTCCGTCCGGGGTGCGGCCTTCGGTTCCTGGCGGTGGTGCCGCTGGGCGGGGATGCGCTCGAGAGCCGGTGCGAGGTCTGGTGCGGTGCGGGGCTCCATCGCCCGTGGCGGCTCCGGCTCGGGCAGGGGGCGCAGGCCCGGGTGCGGGGCCTCCAAGAGCTGCTGCGGGAGGAAGACGAGGGCGGTGATGCCGCCGTAGACCGAGCGGCGCAGGGTCACATCGAGGTGCTGTCGCTCGGCGAGGCGGTTGACCACGAACAGGCCCAGCTGGCGCGAGTCGAGCAGGTCGACGTCCGCGGCCTGGATCTTCTCGTTGGCCGCGGCGAGCGCCTCGTCGCTCATGCCGAGACCGCGGTCCTCGATCTCAAGGACGGCGCCCGCCCCGACTTCCTGGCCGCGCACCACCACGGGGGTGTGCGGCGGCGAGTAGGAGGCGGCGTTCTCGGTGAGCTCGGCGACGAGGTGGATGAGGTCGGCGACCGCCGTGCCTGCCAGACGCAGGTCGGGGATGTCGTGCAGTTGGACCCGCTCGATATCCGCCGTCTCCGCGATGCCCGCGCGCACGGCATCGATCAGTGGGACCGGATTGCGCCAGGCGCGGCCGGGAGCGGAGCCGGAGAGGATCAGCAGGGACTCGGCGTGGCGGCGCATCCGCGTCGTCAGATGGTCCAGGCGGAAGAGATCCTCCAGATCCGTGGGGTTCTCGGTACGGCGCTCCATGGTGTCGAGAAGTTCCAGCTGCCGGTGCAGCAACAGTTGGCTGCGGCGGGCGAGGCTGACGTACACGCCCGAGACACCTGTGAGCACGGCGGCGCGGCCCTCGACGGCGCGCAGCGCGGCGCGCTGCACCGTGGTCAGTGCCGCGCCGACCTGGCCGACCTCGTCCCGGACAGGCTCGTGGGAGAGCGGCGCTTCCTTCTCCAGGTCGAGGCCGTCGCCGCCGTGGATGCGGCGGATGGCGGCCGGGAGCCGATGGGCGGCGAGTTCCAACGCGGAGTTGCGCAGTCCGGTCAGATCGTCGACGAGGCCGCGACCGATGCGTACGGAGAGCAGGAGCGCGAGGATCACACCGAGCAGGCCGAGGAGTACGGCGAGGCCGGAACCGCCCAGGTTCGACAGGGAGTACGGCTTGGCGTCGGCGCCCGTGTCGATCGCGCTCCGCTCGGCGGCGGCGAGTCCGGACAGGGTGGGACCGGCGACAGAGCGCCAGTGCGCTGCGGTCACCGCGGTGGCGGCGCCGGAGGGGGCGGCAGCGAGGACGTCGTCCTGGGCGGTGGCGAGGCCGGCGGCGGCGCGGGAGCCGAGCACTTTGCGGTAGGCGGCGGCGTCCTGGGCCCGCAGGTCGGACACCGCCGCGTGGGCGAAGGCACGCTCCTCGGCGACGTCGCCGACGAACGTACGGTGCTGGGCCGCGGACATGGTCCCGCTTGCCTGCGCGGCGCCGAGCACGGCGTCCTGGCGGCTCAACGCGTCCCGGGAGCGGGCCAGTTCGAGCACGGTTCGGGTGTCGGAGGCACGGTCGGGCTGGTCGGCGCCCGCGAGCCCGGAGCGGACCGCGAAGGCCCGGTCGACGGCCGTTCCGTAGTCGGAGAGCACGGCGGAGGCGCCGCGGGTGCTCTCGCGCCGCTCACCGAGCGCCCCGGCGCTCGCGAGCAGGGAGCGGACCCGGCCGGGCAGCGCGGCGTCGAGGGCCGCGAGGTCGGTGCTGCTGGAGCGGACGCCCGCGCGCAGCGCCGTGACGGATCTGTCCGTACGGGCCTGCGCGGCGTCGAAGTCGCGGCGGGCGGTGCCGCCGGGCGCGGCACGGTACTTCAGGGCTACGGCCCGCTCATCCTGCACCGCGGAGGTGAACTGGGCGACGGGCCGCACCAGGGTCGAGTCGATCTGGCGCAGCTGCTCGGTGGCCGAGACCTGGGAGGCGGTGGTGACGGCCGCGTGTCCCCACAAGGCCATCAGGGAGAGGACCGGCACGGTCAGCAGGGTGACGACTTTCGCGCGGATCGATTTGGGGCGCCAGCGTTGGGGCACCAGAGGGCGTGCGGGCATGACGAAGGGGCTCCTTGGCGGTGCAGGAGTGTGGGGGCGCGCGCAGTGCGTCGGGCCCGGGGAACGCGGGGCGCCCACGTGCGTGACGCAGCGCCTGCCGCGGCGGAGAGAGGTACGGGGCGGGCCGGGACGGCCCGGCTGCGGTCAGGCGAGCGGGAGTTCGACCTCGTGCAGCGGGCGGGCCGCGGCCTCGCTCTCGGCGCGCTCGCGCGCCGTGGGGGACAGCGCGACGAACGCACAGGTCAGGAAGAGGAAGGAGCCGAGCACCACGGCGAGCGGCAGGATGAAGGCGGTGGCGCTCGCGCCCTGCAGGGGCGCGGTGCCGGCGTGCACGTCCACCGTGACGGCGGCCATGCCCGTGTAGTGCATGCTGCTCACCGCCAGGCCCATCACGAGCGAGGCGACGGCCGCGACAGCTGGTCCCCGCACGGACAACGCGGCCCACAGGGCGGCGGAGGCGGCGGCGATCGCAATGAAGACGGAGAGCGCGACGAGCGCGGGGTCGTACGAGATCGAGCCGTTGAGCTGGACGGCGGCCATGCCGATGTAGTGCATCGCGGCGACGCCGAGTCCGGTGCCGACGCCGCCGAGCACGATGGAGCGCACCCGGGAGTTGCCGTAGCCGGCGGTGAAGACGCCCGCACCGACGACGGCGATGGCGACGACCAGGCTGAGCAGGGTCAGCGGGATGTCGTAGCGGATCGCGGTGCCGTCGACGGTGTAGCCGAGCATCGCGATGAAGTGCATGGTCCAGATGCCGGCGCCGATGGCGACGGAGGCGCTGATCAGCCAGTTCCTCTTGGACCGCCCCCCGGCTGCCAGAGCGCGCACGGTGCAGCGCAGTCCCAGCGCGGCGCCGACGACGGCCATGGCGTACGACAGGACCGGAGTGGCCCAGCCTCCTGCCATGTGGTGCATGTGACCCACGGGATTCCTCTCACTTGATGTGTCGGCCCCCCGGCGACCCGGGACGCTAGCACGCAGTGGATCTCCCGCCAGGGGGCACGAAAACGCCTTCTTGTGAGGGTTACCGAACAGTAAGGCCCGAGTTCACCGGCCGCACGCCCATAGGTCCGTCACCGATCGCGCACATGGGTGCGACTCTTGTCACGCCGCGTATCGAACCGCTTGCGACACCGGGGGCGAGACGCCCAGTTCCGGATATCCGGGACATGGCGGTGCAGTCTCCGCCCGGTGCCGCCTCGCCGCCCACCTCAAGACCGTCAGCCCCTCCGCGCCGTACGCGTCGCACCGCGGCGCCGGGATCGCCGCGGTACGCGCACCGTGCGGCGCGGGCATGTGCGCCGGGTCTACTCGGTGCCGTCTGCCGACAGGCTTTCGGGCAGCCCGAGCAGGGCGAACCGGTCGTCGTGGAAGGTGGTGATCTCGGTGATCGAACCGCCGCTGATGCGCAGAACGTCGATGGTCAGCGGCAGGAATGCGCCCTCCGGCTCTTGCCGGTGGTAGAAGGCGAGGGCGGGCTGCCGGTTGACGGAGGTCTGGACGGCGCGCAGGTGTTTCATGCCGTCGAAGCCGCTCTCGGTCCAGTAGTTGACGACCATGTCGCGGCCGATTTGCAGGCCTGGGGTGGGCGGCATCGAGGAGCGGATGTCGTCGTGCAGTAGTGCGGCGAGCGTGTCGATGTCGGTGGCCAGGCTGGCGTCGGTGTAGCGGCGCACGATCTCGCGCGTCCCGGCGTTCTCCTGGCTGCCGGTCCAGTCCTGCCGTTCGGCGGGCAGATGCTCGCGCATGCCGGCGCGGGCGCGCTGCAGGGCGCTGTTCACGGAGTTGACGGAGTCGCCGAGGAGACCGGCGACGTCCTTGGCGGGCCAGCCGAGGACGTCCCGCAGGATCAGTACGGCCCGAGGGCGGGGTGCGAGGTGCTGGAGGGCGACCATGTAAGCCAGTTCGATGGTCTCGCGCGCGAGGGCGAGGGTCTCCGGCTCGTCGGCGCCGGCGGCGGGCAGTTCGTCGAGGAGCCGGTCGGGGTAGGGCTGCAGCCAGAGCACTTCGCCGCCGGTCGCGGGTTCCGGGCGGTGTTTGGCCAGCAGGTCCAGGCATGCGTTGGTGGCGATCCGGTAGAGCCAGGCCCTGAACGTCGAGCGCCCTTCGAAGGTCTCGCGCCGGCGCCAGGCCCGCAGGAAAGTTTCCTGCACGGTGTCCTCGGCGTCCTCGAACGAGCCGAGCATCCGGTAGCAGTGCACGTGCAGCTCCCGCCGGTGCCGCTCGGCCAGCCCGGAGAACGCCGGCTCATCGGCTTCGCCCAGCCCGCTCACGTCCTGCTCCCTCGGTCGCGTGTTGGCACTCATCACGTAGTCCCTCCGTCTGGTGGTGTCCTGTCGTACGTGTGACGGGTACGGGCGCGATAACTCATCACCAGGGTCGCTCGGCACGGTGGTGTGCCGGGTCGTGGCACGACGTCATCGTCCGCTGGGTTGTTCCAAGATGGCGTGCACGGTGAAGGGCGGGCGCGAGCCGGCCCCTCGGTGTCCGGCCTGCTCGGGCTGCCCAGCCGAATCGAATGCCGTCAATCGCCTCAGCCGTCTTACCCCCTGGGGCGTGCGCGGCTCGGGGCGCGCGACCGGGCCGCAAGCTGTATGTCGGCCGTGGCGTTCGTACGGTCCGGGCGGGGTGTGCGCCCGGACCGCCGGGGGACCGGAAGGTCAGGCAGAGGCGGACCGCCCCTCGGCGGGCGCCTCGCCGGTGGCCGCGGCCAGGTGACGGGCGAGCCACTCGGCGACGAGGTCGAGCAGGCCGGGGTCGACCGGCTCGCGCAGCAGGCGGCGGTAGGAGTTCAGAGCGGGGCGTCCGGAGTCGCGCCGCAGGATGTGGGTGAGATCGTCGACGCGGTGGGTCTCCGCGCCGCCGGGCACCAGCTGGGCGATCTCCTTCAAGTCGTCCGGGTTGACTTGGAGGTCCTTGTCGCCGGTGATGGCGAGGATCGCGGCACCGCTGACGACGAGGTCGTCGCGGGTGTCATGGACGAGCATCTCGCGCATCCAGCGGGCGTTGACCTTGGCACCGGCCACGCGCGCCACGTCCGTCCGGGTCTTCTTCACCCGGGCGAGGGCCCGGCTGCCCAGTCCCGCCAGCGGCCGGCGCAGCAGCCGGACGGGGGCGGGCATGCTCGCGACGACCGAGCGGCCCTGCCAGCGGAAGGCCTCCTCGCCCAGGTTGGCGAAGCCGGCCAGCAGCACCACGGCACGCACGTCCGTGCGGGCCGCCAGGGCCATGGCGTGCAGCGAGCCCTCACTGTGGCCGATCACGCCGATCGCGTCCGCGCGGACGTCGGCCCTGCCCGCCAAGGCGCGCACGGCCGCGGCGGCGTCCTCGCGGTTGTCGGTGAAGCCGGCGGCCCGCCAGTCGCCGGGATTGGCGCCGCTGCCGCGACGGTCGTAGCGCAGGGTGGCGATCCCCCGTGCGGCGAGGGCCTCGGCCACCGGCCGCCCCAGGTTCATCGGGAGCTTTGGACTGTTGCCGTCACGGTCCAGCGGGCCGGAGCCGTGCAGCAACAGGACGGCCGGGTGCGGGCCGGGGCCGACGGGCAGTGTCAGGGTGCCGGCCAGCGACGTCCCGTTGTCTGCGGTGACCGTCATGTCGATGTCGGGCAAGACCCCGCCTCTTTCGTTTCGCGCTCGTTCGTTCTCAAGTGCGAGAACATTATCAGATGTGAGAAAGTGAATCATGGCAACCGCGAATCTCCTCCTCCACCCGGTCCGGATGCGCATCCTCCAGACCCTGGTCGGCGCCGGTGAACTGACCACCGCGCAGCTCCGGGAACGTCTCCCGGACGTCTCACCGGCCAGCATGTACCGGCACGTCGCGACACTCACCCAGGCCGGCATCCTGGAAGTGGTCCAGGAGAGACCTGTACGCGGGACGATCGAACGCAGCTATCGGGTCCGGCAGGACAAGGCCCTCGTCGACGAGGAAGCCCGCGCCGGAATGACCAAGGACGACCACCGGCAGGCCTTCACCGTCTTCACCGGGGCGATGATGGCCGATTTCGACCGCTACCTCTCCCGCGACGACGCCGACCCCTCGCGCGAGGGCGTCCTCTACCGGCAGGGAGCGGTGTGGGCGACCCCCGAAGAATTCACCGAACTGGTGGAGGAACTGGAGGCACTGGTCGCCCGGTTCACGCGACGAGCCCCCGGAGACGAGCGCATCCGCCACATCATCAGCCTCGCCCTGGTACCCGACAGGGCAACAGGGGAGGATGGCCAGGCCCCCTGAGCTCACCGCCGACGGCATGGGACGGAGAGGCGTGAGACCCATGGCCCCCGCTGTCTGGCTCCGATCGGACCTGGCCCAGCCCGCATGACGAACTGTCCCATCGGCGCCATGAACGGGGTTCACGAACGGGTTCTGATGGCGTATGCGCCGGTGTCGCGAACCGCGGGGGTGGACGGTTGTCATGGTGGTGCCGTTCTGGTGGTACGGCGGTTTCCCGCTGCCGTACCGTCAGAACGGCCGCCGCTCTCAGCAGGTGCCGTCCGACACCTTGAGGCCCGTGCCCGCTCCCGCCGTTCTGCCCACGATGGCCGGCACACAGGCGGCGCTGTCGAGGGAGTGGGAGTAGGGGATGCTCACCGTGGTGTTGGACGTCGGATTGGGGCCTGCCGGGTTGTATTCGTCGTCGGCGGGGGACCAGGTCACCGTGTCGAAGGTGTTGCCGCTGACCTGCCAGTAGCCGGCCGCGTCGGTGTAGAAGGTGCCCAGGACGTCCTTGGAGTTCTTGAAGTAGTTGTTGTCCACCCTGGCCTTGGCTCCGGCGCGGGAGTTGATGCCGGACTCGTTCAGGCCGGTGTAGTAGTTGTTGTAGATGTGGGCCGTGCCGCCGCGGAGCAGGGGCGTGCGGGAGTCGATGTTCTCGTACTTGTTGTGGTCGTAGGTGATGTAGCTGTTGGAGACGTCGCTCTCGCTGGACCCGACGAGGCCGCCGCGCCCGGAGTTGCGCAGGATGCTGTACGACAGCGTCACGTACTGCGTGTTGTTCTTCATGTCGAAGAGGCCGTCGTAGCCCTCCGATTCCCCGCCCGAGGCCTCCAGGGTCGTGTGGTCGACCCAGACGTTGCGGACGTCGCTCTCCATGCCGATGGCGTCGCCACCGTTGGAGGTGGGGGAGCCGGACTTCTTGACGTTCTTGACGGTCACGTTCCGGACGATGATGTTGCTGGAATCGCGTATGTGGATGCCCAGTTGGTCGAAGACGGCGCCGCTGCCGACGCCGATGAGCGTGACGTTGCTGATCTGCTTGAGCTCGATCACACCGGCGGCGGTGTTGCAGCTGTCGCCCGACACCTTCGCGGTGTTGGCGTGGTTGATCGTCCCCTCCACCTCGATGGTGATCGGGGTGTCGTCGGCGGCGCGGCTGCACAGGGCCGTGTGGATCGCGGTGCCCGTCGTGGCCCGCACCGTCTTGCCGCCCGCGCCGCCGGTGGTCCCGCCGTTCTGCGTCGCGAACCCGGTGGCGCTGCCGGCCGCGGCCGCTGCCGTGGGCTGCGCCGACGCCTCCGGCAGCGTGAGCGCCGCACCAGTCGCGGCAGTGACGGCCAGCGCGGCCAGCGTGGCGTGCAGTTTTCGTGTACGTGCTCGGCTCATGGTCGGCTCCCTGTTCATCGTTGAAACCCGGGTGTCGTTGTCCCGTGTGCCGTAGTCGTCGCGGTGGCCCCGGAGGTTGCCGCCCTGTCGCCGTGGTCTTCGACGTTGCGCCGTCGGGCGGTGAGACCCTCGGTGCGGCTGTGCGGGGCAGGGCCGGGGGGGGGTGCGCCTCGTTCCCGGGTCCGGTGGACCGCGCCGCCTGTCCGCCGCGATGGCCGCTGCGTGTTCACCCCGCTGATGGGTGAGCATCGCGGTGGAGTTCCCTACGCGCAGCGGTACCGCCGGGTCCTGCCCCGTCCCCGACGGCCGCAGGGCCTCGTTCAGGTGGCCGTGCGCTCCAGCTGCCGTGCGTCGATGCCGCCACGCTCCTGGACCTCTGCGCGCGCGTCATACACCGGATCGGGCCTTTCCAGTAGGCGCAGGACCGGGCGTGTGATGTGGCAACTCCCTTATGGCGCATACCAGTTGATGCTCTGCAGCTATCGCTGAATGGTATCGGTACGAACGAGCCCGGCCTTCCCGATACTCGTCCCGACCAAAGGCCCGTACCCGCAGGGCCCCGGTCCCGGGATGCCGGGCACCCTCGTGCCCGGGGTTCCCGGCCGCCCCGGCCATCCAGGCCACCGCACATTGTGAAGGGACACACCCCCGTGAACAGATCCCGTACCAGCCTCCGTGCCATCCTGGGCGCTGCCGCTCTCGTCGGCTCGCTTGCCGTCGCTCCTTCGGCGTTCGCGGCGCCCGCGCCCGACACGGTCAAGCCCGCCTCCACGAACGCCACGTCGGCGTACGCGGGCTCCGCCGAGGAGCAGGCCGCCAACCGGCAGTTCTTCGACGCCGTCATGAAGTCGGCGCTGAAGAAGCAGGCGGCGCAGCCCGGCATCCAGGTCGTCACCGTCCGCTACCGCACGACCCGGGCGCCGAGCTTCAGCAGCCAGATAGCCCAGAGCACGCAGATCTGGAACTCTTCCGTCAGCAACGTGAAGCTCCAGCAGACCAGCTCGAGTGCCGACTTCGAGTACCGCGAGGGCAACGACTCGCGCGGCTCGTATGCCTCTACCGACGGGCGCGGCCACGGCTACATCTTCCTGGACTACCGGCAGAACCAGCAGTACAACTCCACGCGGGTGACGGCCCACGAGACGGGTCACGTGCTCGGTCTGCCCGATCACTACTCGGGCCCGTGCAGCGAGCTGATGTCCGGCGGCGGCCCCGGCACGTCCTGCACCAACGCCTACCCGAACGCGCAGGAGCGCCAGCGGGTCAACAGCCTCTGGCTCAGTGGGATCGCCACCCTGAAGGACAAGGGCCAGCTGACGAAGGTCCGCTGACCCGCACGCCACCCCCGGGCGCACTGCCGCCTACCGAAAACAGCACCCGTGCCGGCCCGGTCGCGTGCGGCGCGCTCTCCTCCTGCAGGGGTACTCATACTCAGAGGGGGAGAAGTCGCGCCGCCGCGGTCGGCGGAGGTCCGCGGACTGTCCGTGCGCCGGTACGACGGTGCGATTCACCCCCTGAAGCGGTCCGTTCACGCGCTCAGATTCATCAACGCGAAGAACACGTCACCGCGGACCACCTCGAAGGGTGCATCGAGCAGTTCGGCCAGCTCCGCGATGTCGCTCGGTGACCAGCTCCAGGCGTTGATCGCGGCGGCGATGAACATGGGCTTCGACTCGTCCCTGCCTTCGATGTGACGGAGCAGTCCGTCGCGGAACTCCTCGCCCTTTCCTTGCGGGTAGAAGTTGCCGATCACCGGAAGCCCGGCCGGCCTGATCTGCAGGTCGCCTGTCTCCCAGGACTGGATGATCCCGCGCAATGGGGTGTTCTTCCGGTACGAGCCCACGACGCGCTCATCGAAGGGGAGCCAGCCGTCGTTCGCGGAGTTGCGGGGGTTGTAGGCGTAGGCCAGGTCCATGCCGGTGCGGCGCAGGAACCGGCCGGAGAGTTCCGTGTACGCGTCCAGGGCCTTGTCGGGCCAGGATCCGGGGTAGGTGTATCCGGCGCCGGAGGGGCCGCAGATGAGCAGATCGTTGTTGGTGGCGGTCTTCTGGTAGTAGGCGAGGAGGGCGGGGCCGATGTCGGCGAGCAGCGGGCTGACCGTCCAGTTGACGGGAACGCTGCCGCGCTCGGGGTCGTCCCAGATGTCCCGCATCCGGCGCTGGCAGTACTGCACGTTGTCACCCTCGCCGACGGTGAGCGTGAGGTACACGCGGTTGCGCAGCCCGGCCTTCGGGCGGCGTCGGACCTTGTCGGAGACCTTCGCGGGGACGCCCGCGTGGACGGTGCCGTTCATGTAGAAGTCAGCGGGCACGACCTCGATCCCGTGCTGCGAGGCGCGGTCCACGCCGCCCCACTCACCTGCGACGTCGTTGGAGAACCAGCCGGTGTACGGGGTGGTGGGCCCGAGCCGGGCGAACGTCTCGTCCAGCAGTTTCCCGGTCTCGCCGGACGGCGGCAGCCACAGCACCATGGCTTTGCTGGCCACCACGTAGTCCCGGAAATAGGGGAAGGGCTCGACGCGGGTGGGTGCGGTGCCCGTGGCGGTGACCAGGTACTGGTTCCACAGGTCGACCTCGATCACCAGGTGCTGTGTTCCGGCGGGCGGGGTGAAGCGGTAGACGAAGTAGCCTCCACCGTCGCTGAATCGATTGGAACGGTCGCCGAGTGAGGAGTTGAGACCGTCGAAGAGGTGAGGCTTCTCGGCGTCCGTGCCGGGAGTGAACGAGGCGACCTCCTTGCCGTCCGCCTTGACCACGACGGAGGCGACGGACGCGCCCCACCCGTCGTCTGCGAAAGAGTCCTGGAAACGTACGTAGACATCGCTGTTGCCGCCCATTTCCGGGCTCAGGTCGAAGGTGCGCACCTGCCGGTTGGACACATCGCGGATGCGCTCGGTCTCGCGTGCCACCTCCCGCCATCTCACGTTGTCGACGGCCACGGTCCGCGTGGGCGGCAGACCGGCGAGCAAGGCGTGGCTGCACTGCGGGAAGAGGTGGCCGAGTTGCCAGCGGTAGGTGGCCAGCACATCGTCGGCGTCGAACCGGCCGCGCAGATCCACGAGAGTCGTCAGGCCGTACGTGTGCGCCTGCTCGGCGGTGGCGGCGACGGCGTTTCTGAGGCCGGCGAGTGTGGTGGCGATGTTGACCGAGTCGGGCACGTCCGGGTCGACAAGGATCGCGCCGCGCACCTGCTTGCGGTAGCGGCGGACCAGGTCGAGGGCGTCGTCGTGACGGGTGACGGCTGCGCCGGTGGCGGGGAGCCACCGCAGGTCGACCTCGCTCTTGTCGAAGTTGAAGTAGAGGCGTGGCTCACGCCGGTTGACGACGCCCTGGAGAGTTGTCAACAGCAGTTGGTCGTGGCCGTCCAGCGTGCTGACGTCGGCGACATCGAGACGGGTGGGGCGGCCGAAGGACGGCAGGAGACGGGCCGCGGCGCCGGACTCGACGGCACCGGCCTGCTGCTGCGACGTCAGGCCCAGCCCCCCGCTCGCGAGGGCCGCGCCGCCTGCTTGCAGGAGGATTCTTCGTGACACCATCGACGATCACTGCTCCTCAAAGCCGACCAGAACGTCTGACATCGTTGTCAATCGGTGAAGTTAAGCGGCGTGACGGGGAGTTGTCCATGGGGCGGACAGACAATTCTGCGCCCGAGGGTGCGTCAGCTCACGGGCGGACGCTACCGGGGGAGGGGCGCGCGAGGAGGGGCGAAGTACGCCAAGGCGAACGGCTGATCACGATGGAGTGGATGCGTTGACGGGTTCACCGAGGTCCACTCCATCCGTCGAGGCGTCAACTCCTTTCGACGGGGTGACTACGTAAGCGGAACGTTGCGACGCCTTCCTCACCGAGGTCGACACTGGGAGCTTCGCCAGGAAGCAGTACCCGGCCGAACCCGCCCGAGCCCCGATTGGCTTCGTTCACGTCAAACAGCAGCAGCATGGCCGCCTGTGCTCGTAAGTATGGCGGTCGTTCGGATGGTGCGGATGGTGCGGATCAGCGGGCCTTGTCAGCAAGCCGGTGGGGTGAGGCTGGTTCGGTCGAACGGGCCACCGTGCGCGGCGGCGTACGCGATGGCGTCGTTGACGGCATCGAGGCTGAACGACCGGACTCGTTCGGGGGCGAGATCCAGAGTGCCCGCGGTGAGGAGCCGGATGATGCCGACATTGGCTGTGCGTGGGTACATCCACTGCCCGCGCACGGTGATCGAGTTGCGCATGATCCATGGGTACGGGAGTGCGAGGTCGTCGCCACCGAGCATGCCGACGCCGCCCATGAGGACGACGCGGCCGTACTCGCGCACGGTCATGGCCGCCGCGCGCGAGGCCGAGCTGGGTGCGCTCGGCGGGAGCAGGTCGATCGTCATGTCGATCGGGCCGTCGGCCGCCGCGGACATCGCCGCGCGGTCGGTGGCCTCGTCCCCGGTCAGCGGGACCGGGCGCAGACGCGGACCGAACCGGTCGGCGAGGAGGTCGAGCGCGGCCTGGTTGCGGCCCAGGGCGACCACGCGGCCCGCTCCCATCGCGAGCGCGAGCGCGACCGCGCTGCTGCCGAGGTTGCCGGTGGCCCCGCTGACGAGCAGCGTCTCGCCGGCGGCGAGCCCGCCTGCCAGCAGTCCGCCGTAGGAGATGGCGTGCACGGTGAGCGCGGCCCAGCGGGCCGGATCCTCCCCGGCCGCGGCCGGCAGCGGAAAGACGTTCTCCGTCGGGACCCGCATGAGCTCGGCGAACGAACCGTCGTGCATGTACTCGGCGAGCCGCGCGCCGCCCTCGCCACGCGAACTCCAGCCCTGGAGCGTGATGTCGGGCGTCAGGGCGTCGTCCCGCGAGCGCACCGTCGAGTCGCACCACACCAGGTCGCCGACCCGCAGACGGGTGGCGTCAGGGCCGACGTGGACGATCCGCCCCACGCCGCCGACACCGGGCACGACAGGAGGGACAAGGGGGTACTTCCGTTTGCCGCTGAAGACTTCGGCCGCGTAGGGCGCCACGCTGGCGGCGAGGACCTCGACCACCACCTCACCGCTACCGGCCTCGGGGTCGGGCACCTCCCGCACCGCGAGTGGGGCGCCGAACTGCGTCAGAACTGCTGCTCGCACGTGATGACCTCCGTGTTTGTCCGTGCTCGTGGGGGCGACACTAGGAGCTGGGCGAGCATGCGGGAAGCGACGATCTAGCATTCGTGGTATGCGTATGCCGCATGGACATCTCCAGCACGGGACTGCGGGTCTTGCGGCAGATCGCCGAGTCCGGCAGCTTCACCGCGGCGGCCACCCGACTCGGCTACACGCAGTCGGCCGTCTCACGCCAGGCCGCCGCCCTCGAACACAGCGCCGGCACCACCCTGTTCGAACGCCGCCCAGACGGGGTGCGGCTCACTCCCTCCGGCTTGACCCTGCTGCGGCACGCCCACACGATCCTCGCCTCGCTCGCAGCGGCCGAGCGTGAACTCACCGGCACCGTCCCGCGGACCGAACTGGTGCGGCTCGGGGCAGTCCCGAGCGCGGGCGCGGCGATCCTGCCCGCCGCACTCGCACACCTCGCGAAGGCCGCCCCGCAGATCACGGTCACCACCCGCGAGAGCACCACGCCCGCCCTGATCCGGGCCCTGCGCGCGGGCTCGCTCGACCTGACAGTGCTGACATCCCGTCCACCCCACCGGCCCTTCGACAGTGAGTTGCCGCGCCTGCACCTCGAGACCGTCGCGGACACCGAACTGGTCGTGGCCGTGTCCTCGACCGGAGACTTCGCCGGACGCACCACCGTGCACGTTGACGAACTGGTCGACGCCGCATGGATCGCCACCCCGTCGTCGAACTCCGAGCCGCTGCTCGGCGTCTGGCCCGGCCTGCCCGGACGGCCGAGCGTCATCCACTCCGCGCGCGACTGGCTGACCAAGCTCCAGTTGGTCGCCGGCGGCTTCGGCGTGACCACGGTGCCGTCCGGGCTCTCACCGATGCTGCCGCCCGGGGTGAGCGTGCTGCGCGTTGACGGCGCACCCCCCGAAATTCGCCGGGTGCTCGTGGCACGCCTCTGCGGCCACCCCACCCCGGCGATCACGGCCGTCACCCAAGCGATCACTTCGACCGCCTGAACCGCCGCCGAGGCCGCACACATCGCGTGTACCGCTTTCCTCCGGTTGGTGCCCTGCGGGCACCGACTTCCCTGGGCCGAAGCGGCCCTGGAATCGCAGACTGAAGACCGCACCGGCGCCACGCGCTTCCTTCCGCGAGAACACCGGCGGCGGGCCCGGCGGCCCGGCACGCGCCGCTCGATCGATCGTCACCGCGGTCACCGCCCGTAGCCCGCCCCACCGGCTCCTGGCGGTGCTGGGATTCTGGGAAGGAATCGGCTGGCCCCGGGGCACGGTCGAAGGCCCGGCCGATCCCGGGGCGGCGATAATTTGGTGTGCGGGGCTCATGGAACCGGGTAACGTCTGGGGCATGTTCTTCCAGACGCCGATTTACGAGTGAGGCGTGATGGGCGCCTGCTGACGTCCTACGACGACGCCGCGCCTGTCCCCTCTGCCGATGAATCCGTAGATCACTTCACATCAATCCGGGAGAACCCGTGAGCAAGAACATCAACAACCCCGTGGGCATGGGCGGCGGCAAGCGCAAGAAGCTGTCCCGCGCCGAACGGCAGAACAACGGTCCGCACCGCAACCTCGACCGCCAGGGTGCCGCCGACCAGAAGGCGGAACTGGTGCGCAAGATGCGCGAGAAGACAGGCGCAGCCCAGGGCGCCGAGCAGACGAGCGACGACACCACAGCACAGAGCTGATACATCGC
The DNA here is from genome assembly GCF_055570235.1 of Streptomyces sp. NPDC031274. Lineage (NCBI taxonomy): Bacteria > Bacillati > Actinomycetota > Actinomycetes > Kitasatosporales > Streptomycetaceae > Streptomyces > Streptomyces sp. NPDC031274. The sequence continues at coordinate 408,049 of NZ_JBVIHP010000001.1, forward strand.
CGCCACAGGCGACACTGCACGGGGCAGGGCCGGGGGGGGGGGGGGGGGGGGGGGGGGGGGGGGGGGGTCCTTCCCCCCCGCCACCCCTTTTTTTTTTTTTTTCTTTCTAACCACCCCTCTCTTGGGTTCCGTTTGTGGTTT
>NZ_JBVIHP010000001.1:408196-484889 GCF_055570235.1 Streptomyces sp. NPDC031274
CCGCCCCACCCCCCCCCCCCACCCCCCCCCCCCCCCCCCCCCCCCCTCCCCCCCCCCCCCCCCCCCCCCCCCCCCCCCCCCCCCCCCCCCCCCGGCCCTGCCGCCGTAATCCGCAGCAGCGCCTCTTTCTTCGTCAGGGTCCAGGCAATCCGGCTCGGGGTGACGGTCGGTGCAGGCGTTGCCGCGCCGGTCCTGTTCCTGGCAACACCCTGGCCACCTACGGTCACCAGCCCGAGGACCCGGCACGCGCCGCCCAGGCCGTCATCAACGCCGTCACAGCCGAAGAACCCCCGCTGCGCCTGCTGCTGGGCAAGGCCGCGTACGACATTGCCACCTCCAAGCTCGACTCCCTCAAGACCGCCTCCGACGGTGGCGGGAGATGACCCTCAGCGCCGACTTCCCCATCGAACCAACCGCAAGCTGACCGCGTACATCACCAGACGCCTCCCGGAGAAGGACTCTGGTCTTGCGTCAGCGGGGGCGAGCGCCGGGACTGGGCCGCTTGACCAGCCGGGAAGGCTGGCGTGGCTTGGGCCGGTGCGGCGACCGGCAAGTATCGGCCGGAGCAGCCACGCGGCCCCCCACGATCGGAGTGTGGCCGAGCAGGGGCCAAGTTCCCGCTCGGCGAGCGTGCGGTCAGAACCAGTGCAGGCAGTGCGGGGAGTGCTCGGCGCGGAAGAGGGCATCGGCGAGGACGGCCGCGCCCGGGTGGTGGGCCCGGATGTGTCCGGCACGTACCAGCGTGCTCGGGGCGGTGCCGCCGAGGTAGACCGAGCCCAGGTCTCTCACGTCCAGAGACAGGTCGGGCTCCCGGTCCGTCGGGACGCAGTCGGCCCTGTTGTCCCGGACGGTCAGCAAATAGCGGCCGTGCTCGCCGAGGAACGGGTCCTCAACGTCGAGGACGAGCTCGCCGTCCGTGAACCAGCCGCGCGCGGTCAGAGCACCCGGGACGTCCAGGATCCGGACCCAGAGCCAGTCAGTGTCACCGCTCACCTCGCCGGCACGGAAGTCCGCGAACTGCCAGCGCAGCGGGTGCTCGGGCGGGACGTGCTTGAACACGACCTGGGAGACCAGGTCGTGTCCGAGTGTGAACCGGGCCAGGGCAGTGAAAACGGTGTCTTGGGTGGCGATGGTCTCGTCCACCGTCAAGGTGCCGGACTTGATCGAGTAGCTGGCGTATCCGTCAGGGACGCCGTCGGCGTCCCGGTGAACGGCGACATAGCGCGGCGCCGGCGAGATCGGGGGCTGTCCCGCACGCAAGGCCCACCAGCGGTGCGGCCGCGACAGCGCGCCGGGCTGCGCACGGCGATACCGGTCGTAAACATCTTCCAGGATCTCGCCGCACTCGGCACGCCGCAGCATTTCGACCGAGCCGGTCGTCGGGGCGTCGGCCGCTGTACGCGCCCGGGGAACGGCGAGGGCGGCCTGGTAGCGCGGCACCGTCAGCTGTGCCGTGCGGGTCGCAGGTCCGTAGCCGAACCGGCCGTAGATCCGGGCCTCGGAGGCCAGCAGCACGGAAAGGAACTCCCCGCGGGCCCGCAACTCGGCGAGCTGATGCCGCATCATCGCGCTGAGCACGCCCTGACGCCGGTGCGAGGGCAGGACACCGACGGCGGTCACCCCGGAGGCCGGGACGAGGGTCTCACCGGGCAAAGTGAGCTCGAAGGAGTACGCGGCGGCGGTGCCGACGGGCCGTCCCTCCGCCGTCAGGGCGAGCAGGCAGCGGTCCTTTTCGAGCGCCGACCACCAGAGCCCACCGCCCTCGACCGGGGTTTCCGGAAAGCTCCCGAACGCGGCATGGACTGTGTCGACGAAGACATCAATGTCCTCGTCGGTCGTGGAACGAATCTCCATTGCCGCCGCTGCCTCCTCGAAATACCGGCACCACAACTCGTGGTGTCCGGACACCATGCACCGCCGACCCGCGGCCAGCCCGAACGAACTACGACCGTTCACAGCGTGACCCCGTCCCGGCCCGGGCGCGCTGACCACTGAATCCCGGGGCTAATTCGCACCGCTCGTCAGGCACAACGCGGAGTCCGGGGCCGGCCGCGAAGGTGCGATGCCACGAACGGCCTGGTGCTCCAACTTCAGCGGCAACCGGCCAAGGTTCGCTGTCCTAGGCTTCCCGTTGTCCCAGGCCCCCCGTTGCCCGACTCCCGCTCACCACGTTGCCCGACTCCCGCTCACCACTGGATGGCGGCCGGAAACGATCAAGGCCATGGTATAGGCCGTCGACGGTGGTGGGTGGCTCGGTCGTCGCGTGGGGCACGTGGCGCGTTTCCATGGAGGCGCGGTGCGCTCCTTCGCGGCCGCCGGGCTTCCGGGGTGCCAGGCCTCGCCGCAGCCGCAGGAACAGCGCCTGGCGCAGCGGTGTACGAACGGGCAAGTACGCACTGTGGGGCCACGGCCGAACGCCGCCTCGAACGCTGCCTGAAGGAAGGAGAGTTCAGGGCTTGCAAGTGCGCAGCCGTCGACCGCTACGCCCCCAGCGCAGTGGGGGAGCCCTTCAGGGCCCGGCTACCCGGAGCGCAGCTGGCCCTCAGGTCCTTGAGTTCGGCGGGCGTCAGCTGCTTCCTGGCTGAGCCGCGGCGGCTGCCGTCGAGCCGGTCGCTTGCGCCGTCCAGCCACTGGCGCGAAGGCTCGACCCCGATGAATGCGGCGAGGCGGGCGAGCTCCTCCTGGGGAGCGTCGAGGAGATCCTCGTAGGCAAGTGTCATGCGCTGAGCGGCGGGCAGTTCGCCGAGGAACCGTGCGCCCTGGGCGACGAGTTCGGACCACAGGGCGCCGAACCGGCGCAGAGGAAAGCCACGCTCCTGTACGAGGGCGGGGTCGAAGCGCTCGTTGAGCAGGGGTGCCAGATCCGGCGGCAGGGAGCGTACATCCTCGTCCGTCAGGTCGCCGAAGCTCTCGACGCCCGTCCGCTCCTTGATCTCACGCATCAAGGTGATCACGCGATATCCGGGGTGACGGCTCATGGACAGGGCACAGTCGGGCCCGTCGCGGAACAGGTGCACGAATTTCGCGTGGGGGAAGGCAGCTCGCAGCCCTTGGGCCCAGCCCGTCGAGTAACCGGAGCGTTCCACGACGGCGGTGCGTCCCAACCGTGCGCCGAGCCACTCGAAGAGTGCTTCGTGGTGTTCGGCTGCGGTGCGGTCGGGCCAGTCGATGACCGCCGCCCGGATTTCGTCGAGCAGCCCGTCGGGGTCGTCGGTGAGGTGGGGCAACACCATGAGAGAGAGCGCGGGGATGCCGGTGCTCTGCGCCGTGTACTGCCCCGGGCGGCGCGTGTAGAGGAACTCGGGCATCAGGAGCCCGCTGCGGATCATGTTCGCGAAGTACGGGGTGGGCCGGAAGAGGGCCTCCCAGAACTCGCCGCCGGAGACCTGGCCTTCTGGGAAGGCCGCGTCCCCTACGGAGGCCATGTATTCGTTGAGGCTGAGGACGTCGGGGTGGGTGTTGAGGATGCTGGACAGCGCGGTGGAGCCACTGCGGCCCGTGCCGATGACGAAGGTCAGACTGCGCAAGTCGCTCTCCGGTTGCCAGGGGCAGGTGTTCCGGCGCTCTGTGCACCTCAGCACACTCACACCGATGGCACCAGGTGGCCCCAGAGGGCAGCGGCAGTCGGAGAGCCAGGCCATGGTGCGTTCCACGGTCCAGCGGTGGAGGCCCAGCCGCTGCGCGGACTCGACTCCCTTGCGGGCGATGCCGCTCGTGATGCCGCGCCGCGCTCGCGTAACCATCGCCGCAGGTAAGCGTAGTCGTAGCCCTTGTCGGCGTGCGGTTTGCCGGGCTTGCGTCGTCGTCGGCCGCGGCGCGAGCGGATGTGGGCGGTCACTCCCGACGGGCCGTGCGTAGAACTCCGGCTCTGGAAGCTCCGCGGCTCCGTCTTGTACTTGGCCAAGGGGTCATGCCGTCCCGAGTGCTTTGCCGGGGTTGAGGATCCCGGCCGGGTCGAGAGCACGTTTCACCGCGCGATGCATCTCCAGGACGGTCGGGCCGAGTTCACGGGTGAGGCCGTGCCGCTTGAGCAGTCCCACGCCGTGCTCACCCGTCACCGTCCCACCCAGTTCAAGGGCGTCCGCGATGATGTCGTCGAACGCCGCGCGGGCCCGGACCTGAGCCGCCGCGTCACCGTGTTCCGTCACAAGCAGCGGATGCAGGTTGCCGTCGCCGACGTGCGCGATGTTAGCGATGGTGATCCGGTGCTTCTCCGCGGTCCGGTCGATGCGGGCCAGCATCTCCGCCACCGCCCCGATGGGCACACAGACGTCCTCCGTGAGTACCGGCCCCAGCCGCTCGAGCGCGGGGAAGGCCAGTCGGCGGGCCGCGAAGAGCATCTCGGCCTCTTCGTCCGTCTCCGACCGGTCCGCCCAGGTGGAGCCGGCCCCGCGGAAGCAGTCGACGATCCGGCGGGCGCCGTCCTCGGCGGCGCGGCCATCATCGTCGAAACGGGCCAGGAGGACCACGTCCGCCTCGGCGGAGAGCCCCATGTTCTTCCAGGCGTCGACCGCGCGCAGACAGTGCCGGTCGACGAGTTCCAGCGCGGCCGGCCGCAGCCCGGCGGCAGCGGTCGCACGTACCGCCGCACCGGCCTGCCCGATGCTGTCGAAGTAGCCGACGGCGGTCACGCCGACCGGAGGCAGGGGTCGCAGCCGGACCGTGATCTCGGTGACGACACCAAGAGTGCCCTCGGCACCCACCATGAGGCCCACGAGGTCGTAGCCGGCGACCCCCTTCGACGTACGGCGTCCGAGCCGGACCACCTCGCCCGTGCCGGTCACGACCTCCAAACCCAGGACATAGTCGCGAGTGACGCCGTACTTGAGGCAGCACACTCCGCCGGCGTTCGTCGCGACATTTCCTCCTATGGTCGACCAGGGCGAACTGGCAGGGTCAGGCGGGTACCACAGGCCGAGTGTCGCTACGTGGGCGCGCAGGTCGTCGTTGACCACACCGGGCTGCACGACGGCGAGGCGCTCCAGCTCGTCGACCTCCAGCACCCGATCCATGCCGTCCAGCGCGAGGATCACGCCTCCTTCGACGGCATTGGCGCCCCCCGACAATCCAGTACCGGCGCCGCGTGCAACCAACGGGACTCCTTGGTCCAGGCACGCACGAACCACGGTCCGGACCTCGTCGGTGCTCTTGGCGCGTACGACGGCCACCGCTCGGCCAACTGGCGCCCACATCGCCTGGTCGTGGGAGAGACCGGCGACGATGTCCGGATCAGTCACCACCCGGCCGGCGGGCAGCCGTCGCCTGAGTACCTCGGCGATGCCCACGGCAGGGGTCGTCGTGCTGACGAAGTCCCGCTCGGCCACCCGCACACCTCCAGAAAAGTTGTCTCACATATGAATGCAACGAAGATGGCACCCGCGCTGCCGGGCAGCCGGTTCGTGGATGACGTGCGCGAAAGACCGGTGGAAGTCCGCGCGAGGCCCCGCACGCCGATCCAGTCGAGCGTTGGGTGGCGCGCTTCCAGGCGCGACCGGCCCGGGCTCGACACGCGTACCGGTCGGGTGCGGGGAGTGGTGGCAGGCACTCGGGGCGGCGGCACGGGCCAGGAGCGCCGCCGCCCAGCACGGCGGTCAGGCAGAGCCGCGGCGTCCAGGCTCACTGGGCACGGCAGGTCCTGAGGTAGCTGAGGAACGATGCCTGCAGCCCAGTTACATGCGTTTCGTGCATGAGTGCGCTGGTGACGGAGCCGTTGCGTGCGGTGAGGTGATGAAGGAACGTGGCCGCGTTCTTCGCGAGATTCTGGTAGACCGCGAGGTCTCCGAGGATCTCCCGGTCGTTGAAGGTCACGTGAAGCTTGGTATCAGGCAGGGTGTCACCCATTGCTTGAAGAAGGGCGAAGACCTGACTGTCCGCATTGACGATGCCGGGGCTGCCCGCGCCGATGCTCTCGAAGAAGGTGCTCTTGGTGAGCCAGGCGTAGAGGCTGAAGAGTCCGCCGTAGGAATAGCCGAAGAGGCCGTGACCGCTCGGGGCAGTGCCGTAGTCGCGTTCGATCCGCGGGTGCAGGTCGTCGGTGAGGAAGTTCAGGAACATGTCCCCGCGGCTGTCGCTCAGTTCAGCGAGGTAGGCGTCGGCTTGCTCGCGAGTCATCGTGCCTGTTTCGATCCCCATCTCCACCGCATCGACGTACTCCTTCGCGATGGGTTCGCCGGGGGGCACGAGGTCGCGGTTGCGCAGCCGCTCCCACTGTTCTGCTTCCTCGCCTGCGTAGCCCACGCTGACCTGGACGTAGGGCTGGATCGACTGCATGGGGTCCAGTTGCGTGACGATGAGGGGGGCGGTCATGCCCACGGCCCAGTTGCCGTCGAGGACGTACACGACAGGTGCTTGTGCCGCGGCAGGGTCGTAGCGCGGTGGCGTGGTGACCCAGATGCCGTAGTCGTGCCCACCGCTGGAGCGCATCTCGAAGTAGTCGGTGTGGGCGAGGCAGCCCTGCCACATGGTGCTCATCTGAGGTCCTTCACGATTTGGCCGGCCTGGATGACGAGGACGGCGTTGGTGGGGTCGGAGAACAGTTCTGGGTCTTCGAGCGGGTTGCCGTTCCACAGAACGAGGTCTGCCTGCGCGCCGGGAGCGATGACCCCCACCTGGCCGGACAGGCCGAGGATCTCGGCGTTGGTCCGGGTCGCCGCCACGAGCGCTTCCATCGGCGTCTCGAGGGCTGCGCGCAGGCTGAGTTCTTTGCCGCGACGGCCCTGGGCCGGACCGATGAGGTCGGAACCCAGCCCGATCCGTACTCCTGCGTGCTTGGCGACAGCGAGCGCCTTCGCCATCTGCTCGCGTACGCCCTCGACTCGGTCGCGGGTCGACTCGGCGAGACCGGCTCCGGCGGTGTCGTGCAGCAGTTGCTCGACGACAGCGAACGTGGGCACGAGGGCAACCTCGCGAGCCGCCATCAGAGCCGCTGTGGATTCGTCGAGACTGGTGCCGTGCTCGACACAGCGCACCCCGGCCTCGACCGCGTTGCGTATGCCCTCGTTGTTGTGGGCGTGAACGGTCACATAGGTGTTCCGTGCCGCGGCTTCTTGAACTGCGACAGCGATCTCTTCCACGGTGAACTGGGTGTCGGACAGTCGGTCATGTGCGCCCACCACTCCGCCAGTGACGCAGAGCTTCAGGAAGGAGGCTCCGCGACGGAAGGCTTCGCGGACGTTGTGTCGCAGTTCGTCCGCGTTGCCCGCCATCATGGAGAGGGCGCACAGGCCCGGGATGTGGTGGCTGCTCCACAGCTCGGTGGGTTCCCATTCGGCTCCGTAGTAGCCGTGCCCGCCGATCTGGCATTGAACCGGTCCGCACGAGAGGATGCGTGGCCCTCTGACCTTGCCTTTCGCGATCGCGGTGACGACACCGCCGTCGATCCCACCGGTGTCGCGAACGGTGGTGAAGCCGGCGTCGAGCGTCGCGCCGGCCGTGGCGAAGATGTCCGCCGCGATCTCGGCGGCGCTTATCTGAAACGAGAAGTGCGGCTGGATCGGGCTCGACAGGCCCAGGTGGACGTGAGCGTCGATCAGGCCGGGCGTCATCGTCAGTCCCTCGGCGTCGAGACGCTCACCGTGCGCGCTGGAGGCACCGAGTCGGGTGATGCGGCCGTTCTCGATAGTGATGTCGAGGTTGCTGGGGTCGCGCCCCGATCCGTCGATGACCGCCGCGCCGACTACATGAGCAGGTCCCATGGTCGATCCTCCGTCGTTGCGAGCTGGCTGCGACCATGTGCGAAGCAACACGGAACCGCCAAACTGTCTTTTCCAATGGATAAACTGTGGGAGTGATCCTGTCAACCTCGGAACGCAAGGGCAGCGCGCGCGAGCGACTCCTGGCACGGCTTCTCGACGCCTTCGGCGAGGCCTTTCCCCCGCCGGAGATGTCGCTCCGTGAGATCGCCGCCCGGATCGAGACCAGCCACGCCCTGTTGCGATACCACTTCGGGTCGCTCTCGGGCGTCTTGGCCGCCATGCTCAAGGCGCAGCGATCGCGAGACAACGAGGTACTTCTGGAGGCCGCCCAGCAGGGCACCTTCAACGATTTCGTTGCGGCGATCTGGCGCACTTACACGCGACCGGAGCAGCTGTCGCGTACCCGCGGCTTCTTCTACGTCGTCGGACTGGCCGCGTACAGCCCCGAGGACTTCCGAGAGTTCGTGGAGTCGATCGGCGACCTGACCGTGATGCTGTCCTCACTCGCGGAACGCGAAGGGCTCGACACGAAGGAAGCGCGGGATGTGGCCACCGTCACCGTTGCCGCGATTCGCGGCCTCCTCTTGCAGGAAGTCCTGGCCCCTGGAACCCGCTTGGAGGACGCGGTCACCTTGATCCTGCGCATGAGAGAGGGCTGATCCGTTCCACGATCACGTCCGGATCGTTGAGCAGGCCCTCGGCCCTTGCCGCCGCCTCACCTGATCCCTCGGCCCCTGCCTGCGGACGCGCTGACAGACAGCCTCCCGGTGGCTCCGTCTTCCCGCTGGCGGAGCCGCACGCGACCCGGCTCTCGGACCATCCGAGGTCGCCGCGGCATACGACCTCACCAGCCAGGCTTCCCGCCTCCGCCAGGCTCATGGTGGGTCCTGACAGCTGAGCGTCGGCGTACACGCGCGCGACAACTGTCGGGTTCGAGGACAGAAAGTGGCGACAACGGTCGCCGGAACATGGTCTCCGACCTGCGTAATGTGCGGACAACGGGCGGAGCGGCGACCCTCCGCGCCGCCGGAGGAACTGTCTGGTCCGGCAACGAGAAGGTGGGTTGGAACATGGCTGAGAGCACAGACGTAGTCGTCGTCGGGGCCGGGGTGATCGGATCCTCTATCGCCCTCGAACTGGTGCGGAGCGGGCTGCGGGTCGTCGTGGTCGACAAGTTCGGCGGCGCGGGCAACGGCTCCACCAGCGCCTCGAGCGCCGTGGTCCGCTTCACCTACCCCACGATCGCGGGCGTCAATGCGGCTTGGGAGTCCCGTCACTGCTGGGAAGCGTGGCGCGACCATCTCCAGGCACCCGCCAGTGAACCCCTCGCGGCGTTCAACCGCTGCGGCGTCACCCTGCTGGACGTGGACTTCGCACCCTGCGGCATGTTCACGCGACATTTCGACAAGGCCGGTGTCCCGTACGAGAAATGGGATGCACGAGAGCTGTCCAAGCGGTTGCCCGCCGTGGACACCGGCCGGTACTTCCCGCCCCGCCCCGTGGATGACGACGAGTTCTTCGCCGACGCGTCCGCTCGGCTCGGTGCTCTCCACACACCCGACGGGGGCTTCATCGACGACCCGCGACTCGCCGCGCACAACCTTGCTACGGCGGCCCAGCGGCACGGAGCCGCCTTCCGCTGGAAGAGCCCCGTCACCGCGGTGACCCAGCGCGGGGGACGCGTGCGCGGGGTGCGCCTCCAGGATGGAACCGAACTGTCCGCCGGGGTGGTCGTCAACGCGGCCGGCCCATGGTCGGGACAGCTCAACCGGCTCGCCGAAGTGGGCGGCGACTTCACCGTCGGTCTGCGGCCGCTGCGCCAAGAGGTACACCACGTAGCGGCGCCCGCCGGCTACAACGACGCCGGCGGCGACGGGCACGCACCGGTGCTGGCCGATATGGACCTCGGCACGTACATACGGCCCGAGGGCAGGGAGTTCCTGCTCGTCGGCGGCACGGAACCCGAGTGCGACCCGCTGGAATGGCTCGACGATCCGGACGACGGGAGTCCCACTCCGACCGTGTCGCAGTTCAGGACGCAGGTGACGCGTGCGGCTCGCCGACTGCCCGGCCTGCGCGTCCCCAACAAGCCTCGCGGTGTGGCAGGCGTGTACGACGTGACCGACGACTGGACCCCCGTATACGACCGAACCGAGCTTGCCGGCTTCTACGTGGCCGTAGGCACCAGCGGTAATCAGTTCAAGAACGCCCCTCTGGTAGGCCGCCTCATGACCACCCTGATCCACGGTGTCGAAGGCGGGCACGACCACGACCGGAGTGCGCTCACGCACACCTGCGAGCACACCGGCCAGACCATCGACCTCGGTGCGTTCTCACGCCGCCGCCGGCCGGCCCCATCTACGGGCACAGTCCTCGGCTGACGCCGACCGCTGAGCCGGGTTCCCCGCCGAAGAGGATGGCCCGTACCCGGCGGTCGACCACCTGTGCAAACCTGGCGAGCCGGAGGGGGTTTCCCTCCTCTGCTGGAGCCAACGACCGGCGTGGTGGGGGTGTCACCTGTCCCCCCCCGGGTCGCGGCCCGGACCGCCCGGGGGCCGGTCAGGCGCGCTCGCGCCATCCGGTAGCACATCGGCCGCCTGAGGGGAGAAGGCACACCCAGCCGAAGGAGCTCACCTGCATGGACCACTACACCGTCTCGGCCGACCTGGTGCCGGGCAACCGCACAGCGCACGCCGGAAGTTCTGCGGCAACCGTAGCAACGTGCCCAGCTGCTGCCCGTGCTCAGAACACCACGTCCGGCGCATTCATCGACGCCGGCAGGCGGGGGTGCAATTCTGCCGCCTTCAGGCCGAGATGCGCGGCCAGTCGGTCATCGCCGACGTCCAGTCGCAGTCCAGTGAGCTGCTCAACGCGATGCAGCCGTTTGTAGAGCGTGGAGCGGTGGACATGTAGGGCGGTGGCGGCATGCCGGGCATCGCCGGCGTGATCGAGATACACCCGCAGAGTTTCCACCAGCCCACGGTGCGCGAGGTTCGAAAGCAGGGGGCGCAGCCCCGGGTGGATGCCCTCGGCAAGCTGGTCGGGGGTGAGCTTGCCCAAGAGCGCGTACACCCCCAGCTGTGCATGAGCCACCACGTGACCCATGGTGCCCGTGATACGGGCGACCTCGGCAGCGCGGCGAGCTTCCTCGTAGGAAGAGAGGGCCTCGGTGAGGCGTGGGCGTGGCCCGCCTACGCCCACCCAGCAGGCGGCCCGTCCCAAGCCGAGTTCCGCGACCAGCTTTTCGCGCAGTACCTCGGCAAGCTCGGCGGCATTGCGCTCGATGACCTGGGAACGTGCCCCAGGCCAGATCGTCAGCAGAAGCGCGTGATCCGGACGCGTCAGGGCCAATCCGCGCGAGGGAGGAAGCCGCCGTCGACAGTGGTCGACTGAGAGCTCCAGGGCCAGACGGCGTTCTTCAGCCAGAGGCTCGCCCTCTTCGCCCCCCACCATGGCTACCAGGACGGCGACCGGGCCAGCCACGGCGTGTTGCTCCTCGACGAGCGCGACACCCGCCTCCGTCCGGAGCGCCTGGTCCGGGGCGATCAGGTCGCGGACCAGCTCCCTGGCATGGCTGCGAGTCACTTCTACGCCAAGGTGGCCGCGGTGCAGGACCAGGGCGGCTTGCGCAGCCGCCTCGCGCAGCAACTCGACGGCCCGGTCGCCGACCGGGCCATCGGAGCCGATCAGCCATACGTAGCCGAGCAGGGCATCGTCGTAGCGGATCGGCATACCGACCCGTTCCATGGTGATGCCGATCTGGGGGCACGGCGGAAGAGTGAAGACATCGAAAGCCTGGGCAGCGCCCTGCTCGCAGACGTGCGCGACCAGCGCGGTCGACACACCACGGTGCATGACCGATTCGATCCGGGCGTCGTCCACGTCGCCAGTGTGCGCGTTGTACGCGAGCAGCTTGAGTCGCGCGTCGTCGACGGCGATCGACCGGCCAAGGCGGGCGCCGAACGCGTCGACAAGTCGCTGCAGCTCCGAAACCATCTCGGCACTGTATAGGGGACATGTACTTTCCACAGATCGGCATACGGCATCGGCCATCGGTCATGGACACGACACGCGAAGCGGGGCATCAGGGCCGCGTGTTCCTGAAGTCTTGAACGACAGCCCGCCCGATCGGTGGAGGCGACGGCAGCCGGCGAGCCGAGCCATCGTGCGCTCATGATGCACCGGTGCCGCTCGAGCCGCTGCGAGGTTTCGGCGCCTGTTGCTGGCGACGCGATGCCGTATGCCTCGCTGGGAAAGCCATCGCCCCCCCCTCACGGCACTCATGTCCACCGAGCTGATCGCGCATCGCGGCCAGCCGAGCTCACTACGGCAGCCGAGTTCGTCCAGGACAAGCCGGTGCAATGGGGTCGACACCCTGGCCTTGGCCCACTCGGGAACCGGCGGTGAGCCGTGGCACCGGACGGACCAAACGCTCAGTTAGTCCTCTGGCCGAGGCGGCTTCGGTGCGCCCGCCGGTGGGGCGATCTTCGCGTACTTCCGAGTGGTGGTCGGGGCCGAGGTCTCCTGGGCATCGAGGGTCTCCCGCTCCTTCGGAGGCAGGAACTTGTCGCGCGCGGCTCCCGGGTCCCAGCCGGTGTCGACGACCTTCTTCTGCCAGGCGATGGCAGCGATGAGGATGGCGACGCCGATCAGTAGCAAGAGGACGATGCCCGCCACCGAGCCCGCCTTCGCCGCGTTACCGATGATCAAGCCGAACCAGCCGAAGTCGGCGTCCCCGAACGTCGTGTTGGCCGAACCGAACGAGCCGAGCACCCCGAGCAGGAACGCCGGCAGGAGGGTGATCAGGACGCCGTTGAGGAACGCGCCGACGGCGGCGCCGCGGCGGCCGCCCGTCGCGTTGCCGAAGACGCCCGCCGCGCCACCGGTGAAGAAGTGCGGGACCAGGCCCGGCAGGACCAGGGCCGTGCCGAACGCGGGGTTGAGGACCCCGGCCAGCAGCCCCAGGGTCACCAGGCCGCCGGTGAAGGAGCAGATGAAGCCGACGAGGACGGCGTTCTGCGCGTAGGGGAAGACGATGGGTGCGTCCAGCGCGGGGATGGCACCGGGCACGACCTTCTGAGCGATTCCCTGGAAGGCGGGGACGAGTTCACCGAGGATCGTGCGGACGCCGAAGAGGATGACGGCGACGGCGATGCCGAATTGGAGGCCCTGGCCGAGTGAGGACATCAGGTAGTTGCCGACGCCGGTCGAGCCGGGGTCTCCCTTCCCCGACGAGTACGCCCGGAATGCCTCCGTCCTGCCGACCTTGGCCAGGAAGACAATGGCCATGATCATGTAGATGAGGACCATGGACAGGGCCGTAGCCACCATCGAGTCGCGCAGGAAGCGCAGGCCCTCGGGGAGGTTCATCTCCTCCGTGGAGCGGCTCTTCTTGCCGATGGCCTGTCCGGTCGCGCCGGAGACGATGTAGCCGGCCGTGCCGAAGTGCCCGACGGCGACGGTGTTGTTGCCCGTGACGCGTTTGGTCCAGGGGTGGGCGAAGGCCGGCATCGCGACCAGCATGATGCCGAGCAGGACGCCACCGGCCACCACCACGACCCATGAGGTCACTCCTGCCGTGGCGAGGACCATCGTCAGCAACGTCGCCATGAACAGCATGTGATGGCCGGTCAGGAAGACGTACGAGAGCGGTGTGAAGCGCGCCAGGAGCAGACTGACGAGGAACCCGAGGATCATCAGCCACGCCACACGCGAGCCGTACTCGGCCTGGGCGATGCCGACAATGGCCTCATTGGTGGGGATGACGCCGTGCGAGCCGGTCGAGCCGGTGATCATCTTGCCGAGCGGTTCGAGCGAGGCGGTGACAAGGGTCGCACCCGCGCCGATCAACAGGAAGCCGAGCGTCGCCTTGATGGCGCCGCCGACGACCTGGCCGGTCGACTTCTTCAGGGCGATCAGGCCGACGGCGGTGATGATGCCGATGAGATAGGCGGGGACGGCGAGGATTTCATTGACGATGAATTTCGCGATGTCGACGAGGACGTTCATGGGGTTCCCGGGATTTCCTGGAGGTTCGGCGGGGACGGAGCGTGGGGGAGGAGGCCGGATTTTCAGACGTCGTACAGATCGCGCAGCGCGGCGTCCACTTCCTTGGTGTTGGTGAAGTCCTCGATCACTCGCACAGGCACGCCTACGTCGCCCAGAGCCCTGGCGATCTCACGGGAGGTCAGGATGGCGACGGCCTCCGAGGCCTTGCCCTTGGCGGAGATGGTGTCGGTGGCCTCGGTGTTGATGTAGCGGGACCACTTCCACCGGTCGAGCACTTTGTCGAGCGTCGACTTGAGGAACAGGCTCGTTCCGACGCCGTTGCCGCAGACGGTGAGGATCGTGTGCGTGCCACCGGAGCCGCCTGCGGCCTTGGTGGCCGCGGGCTCGGCAGACCCGTCAGATCCGGCCGACTCGGCGGGTTCCTCGGCCCTTACGAGGATCTGCCGCACGGACTCGGGGGTCGGCGCCTGGTCGAGGGCATCCACCGTCTCCGGGTCGCCAAGCAGTCGGGCGAGGGCGCCCATCGCCTGAGTGTGCGCGGAGGCGTCCGTCGCGGCCAGGGCGACGACGAGGCGGACCGGGTCGTTCGTGTCGTGGCCGAACGGTACGGGCTCGACAAGACGCACCCAGGACATGCCGGTGTGACGCACGGCGGGCGATGGCCGCGCGTGTGCGAAGGCGAAGCCGGGAGCGACGACGATGTACGGCCCGTTCTCCTCCACCGTGCGGAGCATCTCCTGGGTGTACACGTCCGTACTGACGCCGTTCGCGACCAGCAGGTCCCCGGCGGCACGGATGGCGCCCTGCCAGTCGGGGGCGGGGACGTCGAGGCGGATGGCCTCGACGGGGAGCAGTTCGGTGAGCTGGGGCATGAGGCAGGGATACCTCATCGAAGCGCGAAACTGATGAAGATTCCGTCTGGCTCCTGAGGTGACGTGTCGCGGCCTTCGTCACCTTCTCCTCCGTATGTGTCGGGGAGCCCTTCTGCGCTCCCCGCACCCGAGGGAACGGCCCCTGACGGCGACCACCAAAGGGGCGTCCTGCGAAAGGTTGGTACGGCACCGGGACGTGCCCCGGTCTCCGGGCCGGGGCACGCTGAAACCCAGTGTCAGTCCCTGCGGTACTGGGCGGGCGACCCCTTGGTGTCCGGGTCCTCGTAGGACCCGGCCGCGCCCCGGTCCACATGGAACGTCGTCAGCGTGCTGATGGGCGAGCGCGGGTCCCGGCGGTCACCGATGACCCGCATGTGCGCGCTGAACCGCTCCGGCGTCACCTCGTACACGTCGTAGCCGTACCGATTGCCCTCGAAGTACTTCAGGTGCGGATTGGCCTCGCCCATCAGGGGGCCATTGGCCGCGTTCCAGTCCGCGGAGTACGCGCCGGAGGTCACCGAGTGCGCGGTGAACTCCGTGCCCAGCAAGGGGGACTCCGGCTCGTCGAAGTCGGTGCGGATGTCGTCGACGAACGCCGAGTGCCAGTCACCGGTGATCACGACCAGGTCCTCCAGGCCGCTGTCGTGCACGTGCCCGAGGACCTCCTTGCGCTCGGCGAGGAAGCCGTCCCACTGGTCGGTGAACATGTACGAGCCGCCAGGACGGCCCCGGAGCTGGCTCAGCATGATCGAGTTGGCCCATACGTGCCAGGCGTCGGGGGCTCGGTCGACGGTCTTCTTCAGCCACGCTTTCTGCTCGATGCCCAGGATTGTGCCGTCGGGGAGGTTCTGCGCCGAGCGGTACGAGCGCAGGTCGAGGACGGCGAGCTCCAACAGGTCGCCCCAGCGCCGCACCCTGTGGATCTCCGGGTCGGGCAGTGCTGACCCGCCGAACGAGTCGCGGTGCGGCATGTGTTCGAACCACGCCTGGTACGCGGCCGCGCGGCGCCGCATGAACGGGGCGCCGCCGCCGGTGCCGCTGTAGTCATTGACGACCTCGTGATCGTCCCAGGTCAGGAACCACGGGTGGGCGGCGTGTGCCTCGCGCAGCGATGTGTCGCCCTTGTACAGGGCATGTCGCTTGCGGTAGTCGGCGAGCGTGAGGATCTCCGGGCCGTCGTGGTCCCGCACGTACTTCTCGGGTACGCCGCCGACCTGGCCGTGCTCGTAGATGTAGTCGCCGAGGTGCATGACGAAGTCGACGTTCTCGCGGGCGATGCCGCGATGAGCGGCGTAGAAACCGTCGTGGAAAGCCTGGCAGTTGGCGGCCGCGAAGGTGACCTTGGAGACGCGGCCGAGCGGCGCCGTCTTCGTACGCCCGACACGGCTGGTCCTTCCCAGTGCCTTGAACGCATACCAGTAGTGCCGACCCGGGGCGAGGCCGCTCACCGGAACGTGCACGCTGTGGCCGAGCGTCGCGGACGCCGGTGCCGTGCCCCGGGCGACGACGCGGCGCAGCCCGGCGTCCTTGGCGACGACCCACTCGACCTCGACGACCTCGGGAAGTCTCTGCTCGGCGGCGAGCGGTTCGGGGGCGAGTCTGGTCCACAGCACCACGGAGTGCGGCTGCGGATCACCGGAGGCGACGCCGAGCGTGAAGGGCGCGCGATCGTACTCGGCACCGAGGTTCTCGGCGGCCTCGCGGGCCTGTGCCGGGGTGAGGCCCGGGGCGAGCGGCCAGGCGAGGCTGAGCGCGCCGACAGTCGCGGCGGACTTGAGCAGGTCACGTCGGTTGACGGTCATCGGCGGTCTCCGGTGGTGCTGAGGGTGAGGGAAAGGGCGTCCGCGTAGCCGTCGTTGGAGGTGCCGCCGCCGGTGCGCGTGAAGACGAGCAGGACCCGCGCCGATCGGGCGGTGGGCGGCACGGCGGCCTCGGCCGTGCGCTTCAGGAGGCCGGTCTTGCCCTGCCGGTCGGCCGTGCTGACAGGGCCGAGGACGCTGAGGGCGACCGGGGTGCCCTTGGCGTCGCGGAACTCCACGGAGAGGCGCGCACCGTCCTCCTGTCCGGCAAAGCCGCCGAGCCAGCCGGCCAGCGTGTAGCGGACCTTGCCCGCGTCGACGGCGCGGCGTCCGGTCGGACCGACCCTGGGCAGGTCGATGTCCTGCACCAGCGCGGTGCGCGGGCTGTTGCCGCCCGAGAAGAAGCGGCTGCCGCGGCGGGGCGGGCCGGCGTCCGACGCGGTCGGGTAGCCGCCGCCGAGACTGTAGGCGATGAGCGCCGGGGCTCCCTGGGTGACCTTCCAGCCGCGGACCTTCGAGACGGGATCGGCACTGCCGCCGGACCCGCTCTCCGCGTCGCCATTGACGACGAGATTCACGCACGCCTCCTGTGATCGATGAGTTGAGCGCGGTCATCCCACCAGCCCCACGTGAACCAGGAGAAGCATTCCGGCGAATTCTGTTACCGCCGTACATCGCTGCACAGGGCTGTACGTCCGCTGTACGTCCGCCGCCTCGCGGGGCCATCCCTGCACGCGTGGGGATGGCCCCCAGTGGCGCAGTGCGGTGCGGTCCTCGAGTGCCCGGCAGGCGGGTCGTTTCGCCAGAGGTCTTGACAACTTGATTGGTCTGGACCAGCTTTGCGCACAGTGGCGGTGGCCACCGGCTCTCACCTTCGTCCTTCGCTTCACCCTGGAGGCATTCCGTGGACCGTGTACGTAAGGGCAGACCCGGCGTTCGCCGGAGAATCGGCGCGGCGCTCGCCGTCGGCGCGGCCGCCGCGCTCGCCGTCACCGGGCTCGCCGTGCCTGCGCAGTCGGCGGACGCCAAGGCGGCGGACGTCACGGCGGCGGACGTCAACGTCGCCAAGAACGCCGGGTTCGAGTCGGACCTGAGCAACTGGACCTGCGCCGCGAACAGCGGTGCCGCCGTGACCTCCCCCGTGCACGGCGGCACGAAAGCGCTCAAGGCCACTCCGGCGGGCCAGAGCAACGCCGAGTGCTCCCAGATCGTCAAGGTGAAGCCCAACTCGACGTACAAGCTCAGCAGTTGGGTCCAGGGCAGCTATGCCTACCTCGGCGCCCGCGGCACCGGCACCACGGACGTGTCGACCTGGACGCCGGGCAACTCGTCCTGGCAGCAGCTCTCCACCAGCTTCACCACCGGTGCGAACACCACGTCGGTCACCGTGTACACCCATGGCTGGTACGGACAGGGCGCGTACTACGCGGACGACGTGAGCGTTCTCGGCCCCGACGGGGGCGGCGGTACCGACCCGGTGGAGATACCGGCCGTACCGACCGGCCTCGCAGCGGGGACGACGACGTCCACGTCGGTGGACCTGTCCTGGACCCCGGTGTCCACGGCCACCGGATACACCGTCTACCGCGACGGCACGAAGGTCGCCTCGACCAGCGGCGCCTCCACCACGGTCACCGGTCTGACACCGGAGACCACCTACAGCTTCCAGGTGAGCGCCTCGAACGCGGCGGGTGAGTCCGCGAAGTCGACGACGGTCTCCGCACGGACCGCCAAGGGCGGCGGCGGAGACGGCGGCACCGTGCCCAAGCACGCGCTGACCGGCTACTGGCAGAACTTCAACAACGGCGCGACCGTGCAGAAACTGCGGGACGTGTCCTCGCAGTACGACATCATCGCCGTCTCCTTCGCCGACGCCACCACCACGCCGGGCCAGATCACCTTCAACCTCGACCCGGCCGTCGGCTACTCCTCCACCGCCGACTTCAAGGCCGACATCGCCGCGAAGCACGCCGCGGGCAAGTCCGTGATCCTCTCGGTCGGCGGAGAGAAGGGCACCATCTCGGTCAACAGTGACGCCTCCGCGGCGGCTTTCGCGAACAGCGCCTACGCGCTGATGCAGGAGTACGGGTTCGACGGCGTCGACATCGACCTGGAGAACGGCCTCAACCCCACCTACATGAGCAAGGCGCTGCGCCAGCTCGCCGCGAAGGCGGGCTCGAAGATGGTGCTCACGATGGCGCCGCAGACCATCGACATGCAGTCCACGTCCGGTGGGTACTTCCAGACGGCGCTGAACGTGAAGGACATCCTCACAGTCGTCAACATGCAGTACTACAACAGCGGTTCAATGCTGGGCTGTGACGGCAAGGTCTACAGCCAGGGCAGCGTGGACTTCCTGACCGCACTCGCCTGCATCCAGTTGGAGGGCGGCCTCGACCCGTCGCAGGTCGGCATCGGCGTCCCGGCGTCGACGCGCGGCGCGGGCAGCGGTTACGTGGCCCCGTCGGTCGTGAACAACGCCCTCGACTGCCTGACCCGGGGCACCGGCTGCGGCTCCTTCAAGCCGTCGAAGACGTACCCGGGGCTGCGGGGCGCCATGACGTGGTCCACAAACTGGGACGCGACGGCGGGCAACGCCTGGTCGAACTCCGTCGGCCCCAAGGTGCACAGCCTTCCGTAGCGGATAAGCGACATGGCGGGGCGGGCAGACCAACCACGGTCCGTCCCGTCCCGCCCGGGATCTCGACGAGGTGCGGCGGCGCGGCCGAGCCCTTCGCTTGAGTCGCGCGGCCGACGCTTCGTCGGCGAACTCGCATCCGGCAACTGCGGCACCTGAGCCGAAGGGCTCCTGATCGCCTCGCCGCCACCGCCCGAGGGCGGCGGCGAGGCGCTGATGCATGCCGGTGGGATCGGGTGCCGTATCGGCAGATGGGGTTCGGCGGGCCCCACGGGCCCGGACCGCCCCGCCTGGCCCTTGGCGTCGCAGGCGGGGCAGAGGGTGACCATTATGCGGACGTACGTACGGTCGATTTCCGGCCGGTGCGACGATTCGCCGGTACGTCCGCACCACCCCGGAAGGCGCTCGTGAGCTCCACCTCCCCCTTGCCCGGCAGCACGATCCCGGCGACGACGCCGCGCACGGTACTGATCCGCTCAGCGGCGGACGTCTCCGATCTGGTCAACTCGGGCACGGCCCGCGGCCGTCACGCCAAAATGATCGTGATCATCGCGCTCGGCGGCATCTTCCTCGACGCCTACGACCTCAGTTCCCTCGCCTACGGGCTTCCCGACATCACCGAACAGTTCGGCCTCAGCTCCGCCATGGCCGGCACGGTCACCGCCTCGATTAGTGTGGGGTCCCTCGTCGGCGCTCTGGTCGGCGGCTGGCTGGTGGACCGGATCGGCCGCTACCGGGTCTTCATGGCGAACATGCTCTTCTTCGTCGTGACCGCGTTGGTGTGTGCGCTGGCGCAGGACGTGTGGACGCTGATCGCGGCGCGCTTCGTGATGGGCATCGGCGTCGGCATGGACATCCCCGTCGCGATCGCGTTCCTCGCCGAATTCTCCCGGCTGCGCGGCAAGGGCAGCAAGGGCTCACGCACGGCTGCCTGGTCGCCCGCCTGGTACAGCGCGACCAGCGGCTGCTACCTGGTGATCATGCTGCTGTACTTCCTCCTGCCCGACGCCCAGCTGGGCTGGCTGTGGCGCTTCACCGTCGGCTTCGGCGCTGTACCCGCGCTGCTGGTCCTGCTGCTGCGCCGGCGCTACATGAACGAGTCCCCGACCTGGGCCGCCGACCAGGGCGACCTGGAAGGCGCGGCGAAGATCCTTCGCCAGTCGTACGACGTGGACGCGCGCGTCGCCGACGATGTGCCCGCGCAGACGTCCCGCCCGCCCCGGCCCGGCCTCGGCGCCTACGCACGGCTCTTCACCCCTCCGTACTGCACGCGCACGATCCAGTCGGTGTCGGTCGGTCTGGCGGAGACCTTCGGGTACAACGCGGTCGCGTTCGGGCTGCCGATCATCATCGCCACACTGATGACCCAGGGCCCGCTGACCACGATCGCCTCCTCCTTCGCCCTGAACCTCCTCTTCGCTCTGACCGGCGGACTGCTCGGCATCCGCTGGGCATCCACCCGTGGCGCCTGGCCGATGATGACGCTGGGCTTCGCCATCCAGTTCGTCGCCATCACCGTGCTCGGCCTTATCGGGGAGCCGAGCGGGACGGCCGTGGTGACGGCAGGCATCCTGATGCTCGGTGCGTTCATGTTCGCCCAGGGCTTCGGCCCCGGCGCGCACATCATGAGCTACGCCTCGCTGGGTTTCCCCACCTCGATGCGCGGCGTCAGCATCGGCTTCAACCAGGCGGTGCTGCGCCTCGGTTCGACGCTGACCCTGTTCTTCTTCCCCATCCTCAGCAGCGGCCTGGGCACCCACGTCTACTGGGTCATCCTCGCCGCCCCAGTACTCGGTCTGGTCGCACTCCTGGTGAAGCGCTGGGAACCGGTCGGCTTCGACGCGGACGCAGAGGAACGGAGCCGACCGGAGGCCGCGGCATCCGACGGACTCGTGTCCGCCGCACACGGCCTGGGCTGCCAAGCTGACCGGAGCTGACTGCCCTGTCCTGGGCTCCAGAGGTGGTGCGCCCCTTCTTGAAGGGCCGGTGCCAGACGCGGAGTTCTGGGAACGTGCCAGCGGCGCACGGCTTCGTAGAGGCATATCCGTCAGGGAGGTCATCGCCAGAACTGCGCGAGCACGCCCTCCTTGAAGGGGGCAGGTGAAACGGCGAGGTCGCCCGCGAACGGATGGTCCAGCGTCAAGCACAGCAGCAGACTCACGCCGATCAGAGCGGCGACCGACACGACGAACATC
This sequence comes from Streptomyces sp. NPDC031274, assembly GCF_055570235.1. Lineage (NCBI taxonomy): Bacteria > Bacillati > Actinomycetota > Actinomycetes > Kitasatosporales > Streptomycetaceae > Streptomyces > Streptomyces sp. NPDC031274. The sequence continues at coordinate 429,404 of NZ_JBVIHP010000001.1, forward strand.
AGATTCGCGCGCAGGCTCCTGATGCCGTAGAGCAAGGTCAGGGGGAGCATGACGAGCGCGCCGCCGTAGACGAGGATGTTGAGGAGCGACGGCAGGGACTGCTGGGCGTCGGAGAGCCGAGTTCGGCGTGCGCCCGCGATCTCGCCCAGCGTCGAGACGGACTGCTCGTAGTAGGTCTTCTCGGCCTCGGTCTGCGGCTCGTACTCCTGGAACACCTCGTACAGCGCGGTCACTTCGCGGTTGGTGACGTTGGGGTCGGGCTGTCCGTCGCGCATCAGCGGCCATTGCTCGTCGACGACGACACGGACATACGCCCCGACGGCGTTCGTCACCCGGCGCTCCTGCGCGGCCGGGAACGCGGGGGCATCACGCAGTACCTCGGCGGTCTGGCTGGCCTCGAGCGCGACGTTGGTCTGCGCCTCGTTGAGGCCCTCCCACTCGGCCACGACGACGAAGGCCAGGATGATGCCGTAGATCGCGGCGTACATGCCGAGCACGACGCCGATCATCTCGTTGTTTGTGCCGTTCGCATGGTGAGGGAATTTGCGCCGCAGCACCAGCAGGCCGACGACGGCAGCCAGTACGGCGCCGCCACCGAGCAGCCCGGCAAGCGCGAGAGTGCCGAAATGGTTGAGCAGCCAGATACCCACGGCTTCATAACGTCGATCCCTCGTCCGGGTTACTCCTTGGCTGCGGCGAGGCACAACGCGGACTGGCTCCGCCCGGCGGCGGGTTTCGGCCCCACTCAGCGATCTTTCGGGCCTGACTCGGCACTGGAGATTGGCCCCCGCCCAGACCGCGCGGCATGCTGATCCGACATGCCGGTCCCGTTGCGCGGGTAAGGCAACGGTGGCGAGGAGGGCCGCGTTGATCGTCTGGGTGAACGGTGCGTTCGGCAGCGGGAAGAGCACACTGGTGGACGAGTTGCGTTCGCGCTGGCCCGAGGTGCTGATCTGTGACCCGGAGATGGTGGGCTATGTGCTGCGGGAGATCGTGGAGGTGCCGACCGGCGACTTCCAGGATCTTCGGCTGTGGCGACGGCAGGTCGCCGACCTGGCGGTCGGACTGGTCGAGGAGTACCGCCGTCCGGTCCTGGTCCCCATGACCTTGGTCAACCCGGGTTATGTCGGTGAGATCTTCGGCGCGTTGGAGGACGCGGGCATCGGCGTCCACCACTTCTTCCTCAAGGTCTCGCGAGAGACCCTGGAACAGAGGATCGACGGCCGGAGCTTCACCCCGGACAATCCGGAGCAGGACGAGAAGGTTCGGCGCTGGTGCAAGGACAAGATCGCGCTGTGTACGGCGGCGGCCGACACGCTGCCCAGCGACACGGTGTTCCTGGACGGCCAGCTCACCCCGCAGGAGTTGGCCGGCCAGGTGCTGGACCGGGTGCGAGCCGGCGGACGATCCGGAGTGTGAGCGCGGTGGTGGCTGGCGGCGGGCCAGAGAGGGCGAAAGCCCGACGTGACTGCTGTGGCCCCCGACGCAGAGCGGGACGGCGGTCGTCCTGCTAGCCCCCCCGGCCGATGAGGCCCCGGACCCGTTCCAGGTATTGACGGCAACGAGCTGACCAGCACGGCGAGACGAGCGACGGAGAAAGAACGCCTCTCTGCGTTGCCACGAGGATAGCGATGTCCTGACCGCACGAAATCCCGACGCCTACGCATCCGCTGGGAACGACGCGACGACATGCGCGAGGTGTCTCTGGGCCTGGCTGTCCCTCGCGGCCTCTCAGGCTTCCCGCAGCGCCGACCGGGTGACAGCAGAGCAGCACGGTTGCGGAATGCCGCAGCCCGATCATCCAGGCCGCCAGACTACCCAGGCCCATCGCCACCACGGATTCCGGAGCCCTGTCATGACCCAGCCCTCCATCGAACCGACCGAAGCGGATGCCTTCCTGGCCGTGTGCGGACACACGCATCTCTTCCCGGGTGCCCGCTGTCGCCTCCAGGGGCTCCCCGATCCACAAGCCTTCGCAGCAGAGCCGAGGCCGATCGAACTGGAACTGCGCCTTTCCGATGATGTGGTCACCCAGGCGGAGTTGCTCACCGCAAAGTCGACGGGCCCCGTACTCGCCGTCCTGAGCTACACCACCGGTGCCGGCACCCTCATCGACGACCGCACCTGGCTGATCCGGGAGCTCATCCGAACAGGAGACGAAGTCGAGCTGACGATCGGTGGCCACGTCTCGGCCTGAGTACCGCATCCGCCGAACCTCTTCTCCCTCGTCGCCCCTTGAGGCGAGACTTGACGGGTGACCTCCCGACGCGTGGTCCCGCCCCTGTCCAGAGGACCTTCCGAAGCTCCGAAGCCTGCGAGGGAAGGGCAGTGGGACGGGCCGGGGAGCGGGTTCTCCCGCACGTCGCGGCCGTCTCTCCCGGAGGAAGCTAGGAGCTGGGGTGGTGCGGTTCGGGCAGGCGGTGGGTCATGAACGGGCGGGAGAGGATGAACTCCCTGAATTTCAGGGCGGCTTTGGACAGGTAGGCGTCGCGGCGCCAGACGAGGGTGAGCACCCGGTGGCAGGCGGGGGCGTCCAGGTGCACCCAGGCCACCGGGACGTGGATCTCGGTGGCCTGCCGGGACATCGCCGGGATCAGGCCGATGCCGAGGCCGGCGCTGATCAGGACCTGGCTCGCGCCCGGTTCGTCGCCCTCGCAGGACAGCAGGGGAGTGCACCCCGCGGACGCGAAAAGCCGGTCCAGCAGGGTGCGTTGCCAGTGCCCCCTGCGGGTGGTGACGAAGGGCTCGTCGGCTATCTCGGGGACCGTCACGCTCTCCCGCCCGTCCAGCCGGTGGCCGCGTGGAACGGCGAGCAGCACCTCCTCGCGGGTGAGCTCGATCGACTCCAGGTGCGAGCCGGGAAGGGGCTGGGAGGCGACACAGAAGTCGACCTCCCCGACGCGTAGCTGGCGTTGCATCTCCTCCGCGTTCGACTGGAAGAGCCGTACGTCGGCGCGGGGTTGGGTGGCGCGGAAGCTGGCCAGGACCGTGGTGATGGTCAGCTGGGTCTCGCTGGCGATGCTGACCCGGCCGAGTCCCAGGTCGCCGGCCTCGCGCACCGACCTGATGCCGTCGTCGAGTTCGCTGAGGGTGCGATCGACATGGCGCAGGAACAGTGCCCCGTATTCGTTGAGCCTGATCCCGCGGCCCTGCCGCTCGAACAGCGGGGAGCCGAGCTCGGCCTCCAGGCGCGCGATGGTGCGGCTCAGCGAGGGCTGGGCGATGCCCAGTTCGTCCGCGGCGCGGCTGATGTGCTCGAAGCGGGCAACGGTCTGGAAGTAGCGCAACTGGAGCAGATCCACGGTCCACCTTCACTTATGCCTGCCGAGGCATCGGCACATGGCAAAACCGGTCTTGGAAAGCATAAGCAATTGTCTCTACGGTCTTAACAGAGGTCACCGCGGAGGTCACTGCGGGGGCCACCGCAGAGGTGACGGGCCGCGGTGCCCGGTGCCTGCGCACGCGATGCGATGGCCTCGCACACCTGACGCACCTGTTCCCCTCTCCTCCCCCCTGCCAAGGAAGGTTCCACCATGAGCGCTGCCGAGCTGGCCCGGCTCCAGTTCGCGGCCACCACCGGGATCCACTGGCTGTTCGTGATCCTCACCATGGGGCTCGTCCCGCTGGTGGCGATCATGCACACCCGGGCCGCTTATACCCGGGACCCCGCCAAGAAGGCCGTGCGGGAGCGCATGACCCGCTTCTGGGGTCAGTTGTACGTCATCAACTACGCGGTCGGCATTGTCACCGGGCTCGTCATGGAGTTCCAGTTCGGGCTCAGCTGGAGCGGACTGAGCAAGTTCGCGGGCAACGTCTTCGGCGCCCCGCTGGCACTCGAGACGCTCATCGCCTTCTTCGCCGAGTCCACCTTCCTCGGCATGTGGATCTTCGGCTGGGGCCGTCTGCGCCGGGGCGTGCACGTCACGCTCATCTGGCTGGTCGCCCTGACCGCCTACGCATCCGGCTACTGGATCCTGGTGGCCAACGGCTTCATGCAGCACCCCGTCGGCTATGAAGTCCGCGACGGGGCCGCCTACTTGACCGACTTCGGCGCACTGCTCACCAACGCGAGCGCCCTGGTCGCCCTCGCTCACATCACGCTCGCCGCATTCACCACCGGCGGTGTCTTCGTGCTCGGCGTCAGCGCCTGGCACTTCGCCCGCGGCACCAAGGAGACCGAGCTGTTCCGCGGCTCGCTGCGCCTGGGCGCCTGGGTGTCCATGGTGGCCTCGTTCTTCGTCGTCGTCATCGGAGATATGCAAAATCCGGTCATCGAGCGAACGCAGCCCATGAAGCACGCCGTCCTGGAGAACTCCGGGGTCGCCGAGGCGCAGCGCCGGCTCGTCGAACAGCACGGGCCGGGCGACTACGTCCCGCCCGAGGGCTGGATCCACCTGTCGATGAACACGATGTCGATCATCGGCAACACCATCTCCACCCTCACCTTCATCGCCGTCATCCTGCTGTGGAAGGACAGGCTGGTGCGCTGGCGCCCCCTGGCCTACCTGATGACCGCGATGATCCCGTTCACCTTCATCGCCTCCATCGGCGGCTGGGTCGTGCGCGAGGTGGGACGACAACCCTGGCTGGTCTACGGCCAGTTGACGGTCGAAGACGCCCTGTCGCACGTCAGCAGGCTCTCGCTGCTCGTCTCCTGCACCTTGTTCATCGCGATCTTCGTCGCCCTGGCGGTGACCAACTGGACCCTGATCACACGCTTCGCCGTACGCGGCCCAGGCGCCACTCAGCTCGGCGCGACCGAGCCGCTGCCCGAGGAACTGCCCGGAGGGCCCGCGGGCAGCGCCGACGGCAAGCAGCCGGTCCCGGCCTTCTAGACCCCCTGGCCCGAACCCCTTTGAATCGAAAGAGTTGAGCGACATGAGTCTGGAGACGGCCTGGCTGGCCCTGCTCGGCCTGCTGCTCGCCGGGTACTTCGTGCTCGGCGGATACGACTACGGCGCACAGATGCTGCACCCCTTCCTCGGCGACCGAGAAGACCAGGAAGCCGAGTGCGGCGAAAAGAACCAAAGCGGCAAGAATCAAAGCGGCAAGAGCGACGCCCTGGAGGCCATCGCGCCGTTCTTCCTCGGCAACGAGGTCTGGCTCGTCGCCTTCGCGGGCGTCCTGTTCGGGGCCTTCCCGCACCTGGAGGGCGCCCTGCTGCCCGGCCTGTACCCGCTGATCGTGGCGATCCTGGCCGGCCTTGTCCTTGGCAACGCGGCCCTCCAGCTGCGTCGCCGGGCCCGCGGTGCCCGCGGCCGCAGCGCCTGGGACGTGCTGATCGTGGTCGGCGGTGTGGTGCCCGCCGTGTGCTGGGGGCTCGTCGTGGGCCTGCTGCTGCACGGTCTGCCCCGCCGTGCCGACGGGAGCTTCCACATGGGCGCGGGCGAGGTGTTCACCCCGTTCGTGCTGGCCTGCGGCGCCACCACACTGCTGCTGTTCGCGGCACACGGCGCGGGCTTCGTCGCCCTGCGCTCCGGACCCCACGTGGCTGACAAGGCGCGGCAGTTCGGTGTGAGGCTGATCGCCGCGAGCGGGGCGGCGGCACTCCTCGCACTGCTGCTCACCCTGTTCGGCGCGGGTGCCTCGATGACCAACCGCGTCGCGGCGGCGATCGTCGCCGCCGCCATCGCCGCCGCGTTCGTCGCCGCCTGGTGGCACTTCTCCGCCGGACACCACGTCCGGGCGTTCACGGCCACCTGCCTGGCGACCGCACTGCCCGTACTGCTCCTGGGAGCAGGCCACTACCCGTACGTGCTGATCAGCTCGGCAGGCCACGGCCTGGACATCGGCCATGCCGTCACGGACGACGCCACACTGAAGATCCTCAGCGCCTTCGGCATCTTCATCGTCCCCACCATCCTCGCCTACCAGGCATGGAGCTGGTGGGCCTTCCGGGGACGCACAGGGCTCCGTCACCCCAGCTACTTCTGAGCAACCGCTCCTGAACACCTGATTCTGAGCCGCCACCGCACAGGAGGGACATCGCATGAAACCGGTCGAACGCCGCCTGCTGCGCGAACTGCCGGTACTCCGCCGCCACTTGGCACGATCCACGGCCACGGCCTTCCTCGCTGCCGGGCTCGTCATCGCCCAGGCGACCCTACTGGCGAGCGTCCTCGCCGACGGCTTCGCAGGGAAGCCGCTCACCGCCGAGCTGCCTGCCGCTCTGGGCGCCGTCGTGGCCGGGCGCGCACTGCTGGCCTGGGCCCGCGGCGTGCTCGCGCACAGCGCCGCGGCCGACACCAAGCACGCGCTGCGCGACCGGCTCACCGACCGGCTCGGCCGCACCGCACCGCTGCGTCTGGCAGCACGCCCCCACGGCGAGACGGCCACCTTGTCGCTGCGCGGCCTGGACGCCCTGGACCCCTACGTCGTCGGCTACCTGCCCATGCTGACGGCCGTCGCCGTGGTGCCCGTAACGATCGTCGGATGGCTCCTGGTGACCGACTGGTCATCCGCGCTGATCATCGTCGTGACGCTGCCGCTCATTCCGGTTTTCGGCGCGCTGGTCGGCCTGCACACCGCCCGGCGCACCGCCCGGCAGTGGCGGCTGCTGTCCCGGCTCGGCGGTCACTTCCTGGACGTCGTGGCCGGGCTGCCGACACTGCGCGCCTTTGGCCGCGAGCAGTACCAGGCCCAGCGGGTCGGCGAGATGGCCCAGGCCCACCGGCGGGCCACCATGCGAACCCTGCGTGTGGCGTTCCTGTCCTCCTTCGTCCTCGAGACGATCGCCACCCTGTCCGTGGCGCTGGTGGCCGTTCCCGTCGGGCTCCGGCTGCTGCACGGCACGGTGGACCTGCGTACCGCCCTGATCGTGCTGTTACTCGCCCCCGAGGCCTACCTGCCGCTGCGCGCGATGGGCGCCGCCTTCCACGAGAGCGCCGAGGGCATCACGGTGGCCGACCGGGTGTTCGCGACCCTCGACGAGTGCGAAGAGGGCGCCGAGCACACCGCCGGCAACACCCCGGTGCCCGATGCCCGCACTGCCACACTGCGCCTCGACGACGTCACCGTCCACTTTCCTGGCCGCACCGCTCCCGCCCTCGACCACGTCTCGCTGCACGTCCGACCCGGCGAACACATCGCCCTGGTCGGCCCGAGCGGCGGAGGCAAGTCCACGCTTCTGGCACTGCTCCTCGACTTCGTGACGCCATCGGCGGGCCGGGTCACGGCCGACGGCACCGATCTGGCGCGCGTGGACCCCGACGACTGGCGCGCCCAACTGGCGTGGGTACCCCAGCGCCCGCACCTGTTCGCGGCGTCCGTCGCGGACAACATCCGTCTCGGGCGTCCCGGCGCGACCCGGGCCGAGGTGCGCCAGGCGGCCGAGGACGCCTACGCCGACCACTTCATCGAGGCACTGCCGCAGGGCTACGACACACTGCTCGGCGAGCACGGCGCGGGCCTGTCCGCAGGCCAGCGCCAACGCATCGCGATCGCCCGCGCCTTCCTCAAGGACGCCACCGTGCTGCTGCTCGACGAGCCGACCGCGCACCTGGACCCTGAAAGTGAGGCCGCCGTCACACGCGCCACGAAGCGCCTCATGCACGGCCGCACCGCGATCGTGGTGGCCCACCGCACGAGTCTGCTTCCGCACGCGGACCGGATCATCACGGTGCGTTCCGGTCGCGTCGAGGACCCCTCGGGGGCGCCCCAACTGGTATCCGCGGAAGGACCATTGGCTCCATGACCAGGTACGCGGCGGCCGAAAGCCGCACAGGCTCCCGCCGGGCGGCCGCACCCCCCGCCCGGCCGCCGAGCAGGCCCCGTCCCACCCTGCGCCTGGCCCGCCGCCTTGTGCCGTATTGGCGCAGGCTCCTGCCCGCCGTACTCGCCGCGGCCGGCAGCGAGCTGGCCGCCGCCGCGCTCATGGCCACCGCGGCCTGGCTGATCACGCGGGCCGCTCAGCACCCGCCGATCGTCTCGGTGAGCCTGGCGATCGTCGCCGTCCGCGCCCTGGCGCTGAGCCGCGGAGCCCTGCGCTACGGCGACCGCCTCCTTGGCCACGACAGTGTTCTGCGGGCCGTCGCGGGATTCCGCACCCGGGTGTACGAGGCACTGGTGCCGCTCGCGCCCGCGGGCACGCCCGCCTTTCGCAGCGGAGACCTGCTGACCCGTCTCGTCGACGACGTCGACGCCGCCCAGGACCTGCTGCTGCGGGTCCTGCTGCCGACCGCCGCAGCCGGCACGGTCGTTGCCGCCGCCGTCACGACGGCCACCATGCTGCTGCCCCAGGCAGGCCTCCTGCTCGCGCTGCCACTCGCCGTGGCCGCCCTGCTCGTCCCGGCCGCGGTACTCGCCGTGTCCCAGCACACCGGCCGGGCACAGGTGGCGGCACGGGCCGAACTCGCCGCGCACGTCCTGGACCTGACCCAGGGCGCGGCGGACCTCGCCGCCTACGGTGCCCGGGGCCGCGCCTCCGGGCGTGCCCGGCACGCGGCAGCCCGCATCGCCAGCCTTGAGCGGCGCCGCGCCCGGACCACCTCGCTGGCCGGCGCCGTGCTTCTGCTGCTCCAGGGCACGGCCCTGGTCGCCGTCACCGGGAGCGCGCTGCGCGCCCACGCCGACGGCCGCCTGCCCGCCGTGCACCTCACGGTTCTCGCGGTCCTCGCCCTGCTCGCCTTCGAGGCCCTCGAGCCGCTGCCCGCAGCCGCGTTCCGCCTAGCCGAAGTACGCGCCCGCGCCCGCCGACTGGCCGACCTCTTCGAGACCCCGGCCCCGGTCACAGAACCGCAGCCCCCGGCCGCGCTGGCCGTCGAAGGGCCGCCCGACGTGCACATTCAGGACTTGACGGTACGTCACCACCAGGACGGGCCACCGGCCCTGGACGGGCTGAGCCTGTACCTGCCGCCCGCACAGCGCACCCTGCTGCTCGGTGCGAGCGGCTCGGGAAAGTCGACCCTGATCGCGGCGCTCATGCGGTTCGTCCCCTACGAGACCGGAAGCATCCGCCTCGCCGGACACGAACTGCGCCACTGCGCAGGCTCCGACGTGCGGCGCGCGATCACCGGCATGACGCAGGACGCCCACCTTTTCCACACCACGATCCGGGCCAATCTGCTGCTTGCCCGGCCCGGTGCCGGCGACGCCGAGCTGCGCGACGCGGCGCTCAGGGCGCGGATCTGGGACTGGATCGAGTCGCTGCCCGAGGGCCTCGACACGTTCGTCGGCCAGGACGGCACCGAGGTGTCGGGCGGCCAGCGCAGCCGACTGCTGCTGGCCCGCGCCCTGCTCGCCGATCCGCCCGTCCTGGTCCTGGACGAGCCCACCGAGGGTCTCGACCCGGACACCGCCGCCGCGGTCCTCGCGGACATCCTCGACGCCACCCGGGGCCGGACCACGCTCGTGGTCACGCACGAACGCTCAGGCCTGGCCGCGGCCGACCAGGTCATCACCCTTGATCACGGCCGTGTCCGTGCCGTACGACGGAGCACCTGATCCAGGCCAGGTGGCGGGGCTCTTGGTGTCAAGGCTGCACAGGCTTCATCACAGGCAGCATCGTTGAGTACGTTGCGCCGACCGGCGGTGGGGGAGGCGCACGGACCGTACGCGTGGTGACGCCAGTGGGGCTTCCCGCCGGTTCTGCGATCAACGCGCGGACGATGGTGTCACTGCGACGACCGGGATCTGTTCTGGGTCCGCGGCTTTGTCGTCGAGCCGAGAAGGCGGCAAGACCGCGTGCTGCTGTTGAGAGGGCGGATGTCCCCGCCGTGAGACTGCCGTCACCGTGCCCTACGGTTGCCCGCATGACGTCATCGCCCTCGCTGCTCGGCCTGCTCCGCAGCGACCCGAAGGCCGCGGAACTCGCCGAGTGGCCCTTTGACTTCGACACAGGTGTCGCACGCTATGGGCCCATCACCCACGTGGAGCCGGTGCACCTGGCCTCGGGCGAGCCGCTGGAGGCGATCGCCAAGGACGGCGGAGGCGGCACGTACTTCCTGTGCGGGGCCGGTGACGGCGAGGACCGGCCCGTGCTGTTCGCCGACTCCGAGGGCTCGGCCGGGATCGTCGGTGTCAACCTCCGTGACGCCCTGCTGCTGATGGCCGTGCTGCCCTGCGCGGATCGGGCACTGAGCATCGAGAGCCAGGGGCGTGCCGTGGACGAGGCGATGTTGCTGGCGCTGCGGGAGGAGGAAGACGAGGAGCTCGGTGAGGCGGCCGACATGGACGACCTGCCCGAGCGCCGGGCCGAGTTCCTCGACCGTCTCGGACTGACCCCGCCGCCGCTCACCGAGCTGCTGGACCGAGCTCGCGAGGCCGCCGCCCTGGAGCCCTCGTACGTCCTCCTCAACGAACACGAAGACGCGTACCAACAGGGCTGACCTGCGTGGGGGCGGGTACGCAGGCGCTCCCATCAGAACTGCCGTGGTGCGGTTGCTCCGCTGACGGCTCGGTGGAACGTCCCCAAGGCGGTGTCCACACGCGGTCACCGCCAACGTCATCGCGTCAAGTGCGGAACTGGGGTCAGTGGCTGGTGAGTTCGCCGGTGAGCTTGCCGTGGAGGTCGGCGCTGGGGGCGTTCAGGCCGATGATCTCGACCGTCTTGCCGCGTTGGGCGTACTTGGTCTCGATGGCGTCCAGCGTGGCCACCGAGGAGGCGTCCCACACGTGCGCGCCGGACAGGTCGATGACGACCTTCTCCGGGTCGCCCGCGTAGTTGAACTGGCCGACGAGGTCGTTGGAGGAGGCGAAGAACAGCTCGCCGGTGACGGAGTACACCACGGTGCTGCCGTCCAGGTCGGTGATGGCGGTGACTTCTGTGAGGTGGGCGACGCGCTTGGCGAAGATGACCATCGCCGTGATCGAACCGATGACCACGCCGATGGCGAGGTTGGACGTGGCGACGACACAGGCCACAGTGGTGAACATGACGGCGATCTCACCGGCGGGCATCCGCTTGAGGGTCTTGGGTGCGATGGAGTGCCAGTCGAAGGTCGCGAACGACACCATCACCATCACCGCCACGAGGGCCGCCATGGGGATGTCGGAGACAATCGAGCCGAAGACGATGCACAGCACCATCAGGAACGAGCCTGCCAGAAACGTCGAAAGGCGAGTACGGGCGCCGGAGACCTTCACGTTGATCATCGTCTGGCCGATCATGGCGCAGCCGCCCATGCCACCGAAGAAGCCGGTGACGATGTTGGCGATGCCCTGGCCGATCGACTCGCGGGTCTTGGAGGAGCGGGTGTCGGTGATGTCGTCGACCAGCTTGGCGGTCATCAGCGACTCCATCAGGCCGACCAGCGCCATCGCGAGCGCATACGGAGCGATGGTGGTCAGAGTGTCCAGAGCGAACGGCACATCCGGCAGGCCCGGCACCGGCAGGGAGGACGGCAGGTCGCCCTTGTCGCCGACGGTCGGCACCGCGATTCCGGCGGCCACGGTGATGGCAGTCAGGACGACGATGGAGACGAGCGGGGCCGGGACCACTTTGGTGATCCTCGGGAAGAAAGTCATGAGCGCGAGGCCACCGATGATCAGCGGGTAGACAGGCCAGGGCACGTCGTGCATCTCCGGGACCTGGGCCATGAAGATCAGGATCGCGAGAGAGTTGACGAAGCCCACCATCACCGAGCGCGGCACGAAACGCATCAGCTTCGCTACACCGAGCGCCCCAAGGACGATCTGGAAGACGCCGGCCAGGATCACGGCCGCGACCAGATACCCGAAGCCGTGCTCACGGTTCAGAGGTGCGATCACCAGCGCGACCGCACCGGTCGCGGCGGAGATCATCGCCCGGCGTCCGCCGACGATCGAGATGGTCACGGCCATCGTGAAGGAGGCGAACAGGCCGATCGCGGGATCGACCCCGGCGATGATCGAGAACGAGATCGCCTCGGGGATCAGCGCGAGGGCGACGACCAAGCCGGCCAACACCTCAGTGCGCCAGACCTTCGGGTTGTTCAGCCAGTCAGGGCGCAGGCCGCGCAGCCGCGAGGCGGGAGAGACAGTCGTAGAAGACAAGCGAGGGGAACCTGTCGTGCTCGGGCGCACCCAGCTCTGGGCAGGACATGGGTGCGCGGTAGGACGGGGAGGGGACCGCGGGGGGCGGACCGGAAGCCGAGAGAGAGGACGGAGCGGACCTGCGCGGCCAGACTCACTTCCAGGGGCGAAGCGTCAGGGCGGGCAGGCGGCGGCGATGGGCAGCATGGGCTCGCGCACGCTCTCTCCTGTAAGGATCGGATCTTCGCCGGGGGAGCGACGGCTCCGGTACGGCAATAGCGGGGCAGCGCGGGCAACCCCCTCAACATCACAAACTCTACCCTAACGTTAGAGTAGGGATCGGTGAGGTCGCGCGGGAGGCGGCCCGCCCCGACAAGAAGGGCCAGGAGTACGCGCGTGGACGACAAGCACATGCAGATCGGCGAAGTCGCCGCGCGGACCGAGCTGTCCCTGCGCACGATTCGGCACTACGAGGAGACCGGCCTCGTCGCCCCCTCGGCTCGTTCCCAGGGTGGATTCCGCCTTTACACCGAGACTGACGTGCAGCGGCTCATGGTTGTCCGCCGCATGAAGCCGCTCGGCTTCACTCTCGACGAGATGCGCGACCTGCTGGACGCGACCGACCGCCTCGATGCGGACGGCGACCTCGACGCCGACGAGCGCGAGACACTGCTGGCCCGGCTGCGCGAGTACGAGCAGGCCGCTGCCGAGCAGGTCGACAGGCTCCGGATCCAGCTGTCCCGCGCCGAGGACTTCGCCGCCACCTTGGGCGCCCGTCTGGAGCAGAACGTCTCCGTAGCCCGCCCTTGAACCCGTCGCACCACAGCTGAGACTGGGCGTCCATCGGGGCTCCGGTCGCTTCGGCTGCCCGCGGGGAGTCACCAGAAGTTGAAGACCTGTGCACGCGGATGTTCCACGGCGGCGGGTTCCCGCACCCGTCAGGGTTTCAACGCAACCGCGCCGAACTGCGGAAGTTCGGCAAGGGAGTTGGACTCAACGCGCCATTGCGCGCACGAGACGAGGCCGGGGTCGACAAAGTCCAGGCCGTCGAAGAAGGAGCTGATCTCTGAGCGAGTGCGGGCAGTGATCGGCGGGGTGGCGTTCTCGTTCCAGAACTTCATGGCCTCGACGTTGCCCTCGCCACCGAGATCGGTATCGGTCGTGGGGTGTGTCAGTGCGAGATAGCTGCCGGAGGGGACCGCGGCCATGATTCGGCGCACGATGTCCTGTGCCTCGCCCGTGTCGAGAACGAAGTTGAGGATGCCCAGCATCATGACCGCGACGGGCTGGTCGAGGTCGAGGGTTGCCGACGCGCCTTCCATGACGCCGTCCGGGTCGTGAATGTCGGCGTCGATGTAGTCGGTGGCTCCCTGAGGCGTACCGGTCAGCAGGCTGCGGGCGTGGACGAGCACGATGGGGTCGTTGTCGACGTAGACGATCCGGGACTCGGGTGCGATCCGCTGGGCGATCTCGTGGGTGTTGTCCACGGTCGGCAGTCCGGTGCCGATGTCCAGGAACTGTCGCACTCCGCAGTCGGCGGTCAGGAATCGGACCGTGCGACCGAGGAACTGGCGGTCGGCGCGGGCCACGTCTCGGATCACCGGGAACATCGTGACGACCTGGTCACCGACTTGCTTGTCGATCTCGTAGTTGTCTTTCCCGCCGATCCAGTAATTCCACACTCGAGCGTTGTGCGCGACTCCGGTGTTCAGCCTGCCCGACACGTCTGACGGGCGCTGGCTCTCACTCACGTCTTCCCCTTTTCTCGCTCACTCACGAGGTGTTCTGGGTGGGCAGCCGCCGCGGCGGCAACGGATCTTCGTGCCAGTGTGATGCACGTAGGTCACGGCGTCCGTGGATTCGGCGTTCCCGAGCCCGAGTCGACTGACTGAGCGATCTTGATGATCTGTGGAGTGGCTTGGGCGGGGCGTCCTTTCTTGAGCATGCCGCGCCGACCGCTGAGTACTTGAGTCGATCAGCTCAAACAGAGTGCCGATCGCCGGAGAGGCCATGGCGCACCTGCCTGCTGCGCCCGGCCAGTCGGCAGGCGAGGCACTTGTCATGTCCGTCGTGCGCGCTCCTGTCTCGTGTCCTGACCGCACGCTGGTCATGAGGGCGCACCCCTGGCGGCTTGCCCCAGCCCGCCAGGTGCAGGCTCCACGTCAGCAGAACCGACGCCACCAGGGAAGCAAGCCCCAGCCAGAGTCCCGGGCGCCAGCCGATGATTCCCACGCCGATGGCCAGTGCTCCGGCCGTGGCGACCAGCGCTCCGGCCCATCCCGCGATGGTGTGCCCGTCGTCGTGCGCGCTCACTGTCTGCTCCCTTGAGGGGTGTCGGCCAAGGCTGCCGAGTCCACCTGCTCCGCGCCATGAACCGCCTGAGCGTCATCGCGCCCGACAGCGAGGTCACTTGTCCCTGCACCACCTTGCGCTGAGGTGGCGCACTGCGGGTCGGCGGCACTCTTGATGAGGGTGATGGTTTCGTCGTTCTCGGTGGACTGGAGCGGGCGATACCCCGCGCTCTCGTAGAAGGTGATGTTGTGGTGGCTGTGGGAGCCGGTGGACAGCACGGTGCGACGGCATTCCGGCGGGGCGGCGCGCTCGGCGATGTGCAGGAGCCAGCGGGCCAGGCCCTCTCGGCGCAGGTCGGGTGCCACACCCAGGCGGCCTATGTGCCAGTCGGTGCCGGTGCGGCGTGCTCGCACCAGCGCGAGTAGCCGACCGTCCCGCCACAGGCCGGTGGTGTGCCACTCCATCAGCCATGCGCGGACCTCGTCCGGTGATTCGTGCAGGGCCGGTACGGTCAGGGTGTTGTTGGCGAGCGCCTCATCCACCCAGCAGCAGCGTTGCAGCACGGTGACCTCGGGTGCGTCCTGCGGGAGCAGCCGTCTTGCGTAGGACCCGGGCAGCGGTCCGGGCGTCGCTCCGGCTCGGGACGCTTCGCGTATCGGCCGCAGCGCGTGAGTGACTCGGATGAGTTCGTCCAGCACGCCGACGGCTGCGGTGTCCCGGGCGGGATCCGGGATCACCTTGCCGTGCTTCGTGGAGTCGGTGATGCGCATCGCGACGGTGGCGCCCAGCGGCACCAGGCGCAGGGTGGTCGCTACTTGTTTGGCGTGTTGGACGGCTCGGGTGCCGGCCGAGGTGTTGCCGTAGCTGACGAAACCGACCGGCTTCCACGCCCATTCGCTGCCGAGGTAGTCCAGGGCGTTCTTCAAGGCCGCCGGCATTCCGTAGTTGTACTCCGGTGTGACGACGATGAAGCCGTCCGCCGCACTCACCGTCGCGCTCCACTGCCGGGTGTGCTCGTGCCGGTAGTTGCCGGAGGACGGGTGTTCCTCCTCGTCGAGGAACGGAAGCGCGAGGTCGCTCAGGCGGACGGTCACGAGTTCGGCCTGCAGCTGCGTTGCTCGGGAGGCGAGCGCTTGGTTGAGCCACGTCCCGATCGCGGGACCCAGGGCGCCGGGGCGCGTGCTGCACACCAGGACAAGGATCCGCGTCGGTGGCGAAGACGATGTCGTTGACATGGAAACGAACGTAACTGCTATTTTGATTACATGTCAACGACAACGTCGGGCGGCACTCCGGCCTGGCTCGACCCCGAAGAGGAGCGCGCCTGGCGGGCTTTCCGCCGCATGGTGATCGCTGTCCAGACCGGCACGGCACGCGACTTGGCCGCAGCCGGGCTTTCCGAGCCCGACTATGAGGTGCTGAGCACGCTGTCGGAGCGCCCCGGGTACACCAGCACGCTCCACGAACAGGCCGCCAAGATGGGCTGGTCGCGCAGCCGCCTGTCGCGCCACGCCACCCGGATGGAGACGCGTGGCCTCATCCGGCGCGCACCTGATCCTGCCGACGGCCGGGGCTGTCTGCTCCTGCTCACCGAGCAGGGCCTGGAGAGCCTCACGGGGGCAGCCCCCGCCCACGTCACCTCGGTTCGCCGGCACTTCGTCGACCGCCTGACGCCCGCCGACCTGACGGCCCTTGAGGACATCGCCCGGAAACTGGTCACCGACCTACCGCAAACCGACATGCCCTGAGCCCTCTGCGGCGGAGAGCGAGGGCGTGGCTGCGGGGGCCTGATCGAGGCGTCGGCCGGTGCCTACCAGCGCACCGGCACCTCTCGCAGACTCCGCATGAGACTGGTGCGCCACTGCGGTGTGCCATCACCGTCGAAGACCAGGCTGGGGAAGCGGTCCAGCAGGATGCGCAGGGCCAAGGTCGCCTCCAGGCGGGCTAGCGGGGCGCCCAGGCAGTGGTGCAGGCCGTGCCCGAAGGCGAGGTGGGCGCGGGTCGCGGCCGGATCGCGGCGGATGTCGAATCGTTCAGGGGAGGAGAAGCGCGCGGGGTCACGGTTCGCGGCGGCGATGGAGAGAACGACGCGCGCGCCCGCTGGTATCCGGGCGCCGCCGAGGTTGATCGGTTCGGCGGCGTAGCGGTAGGTTCCCGCAGGCGCGGGCGACTCGAAGCGGAGCGTCTCCTCCACGGCGCCCTGCAGCAACTCGGGGTCGGCGCGCAGGGCGGCGAGCTGCTCGGGATGGCTGAGCAGCAGGTGGACGGCGCTCGCGATGAGGTTGACGGTGGTCTCGTGCCCCGCGACGAGCAACAGGAAGGCCATGCCGAGCAGTTCCTCCGGGGCGAGCCGGTCGCCGCCGTCCCCGTCGTTGGCGCGGACCAGGGCATGCAGCAAATCGCTCTCCGCCGCGTCCGGCAGCCGCCGCTTCTCCTCCGCGAGCCCCGCGAGGTAGGCGGCCATTTCCTGCGAGGCGCGGGCGGACTGCTCCGCGTCGTCGAGGGAGACGACCTTCGTGGACCACTCCCGGAAGGCCGTTCGGTCTGCTTCTGGCACGCCGAGCAGTTCGCAGATGATGGTGAGCGGCAGTGGATAGGCGTATGCGGTCACAAGGTCGGCACGGCCGTCGGCGGCCACGGCGTCCAAGAGCGCATCGGCCGCCTCCTGAATGCGGGGCCGCAGCGCCTGGACGCGACGCGCGGTGAACTCGCGGGCCACCAGCGTCCGCAGGCGGGTGTGATCGGGCGGATCGACCTGAAGCATGTTGCTGCCCACGGAGTACAGCCCGTCGTCCTCGAAGTCGGCGGAGTGCCGCACGTCGTTGCGCAGCCTGGGATCGACGAACGCGGTGCGCACTTCCTCGTGCCCGACCACCAGCCACGACTCGTCCCCGGTGGGGAAGCGCACATGGTGGACCGGCCCACGGGAGCGCAGTGCGGTGAAGACGGAGTAGGGGTCGGCTGTGAAGTCGTCGGTGAGGCTGGCTAGTTGAACGGTGGGGTGCTGTGTGTGCATGGACGGCTCCCGGACAGAAATGGGGATTACTCCCCGTTTACGCGTCGGGGTGACCGTAGCATGAAGCGGGGAGTGCTCCCCGCTTAGTTCTTCGAGGGCGGTATCGGCAGGTGTCCGAATGGCCTCCGCAATGGAGTGGGCGTGCTGCCCGGCGGGGCATCGCCGCGCTCAACGCAAGGCCCTGGCAGGCCAGCCCTCCTGCGTGTCGTCCCGCGCGTCATTGCCCGCACCGGTCTCGACTGAGGGGCCGAGACGGAAGCGGTGGGAGCCGTTGGTCTTTCGCCTCAGTGGGGTGGAGACCGCCCGCAGCCATCGGGTGCGGCACATCAACGAGGGGCCCTCTTAGCCGGCTTGCAGGCTGAAGGGCGGGTACGTGTCGGTGAGCAGACCGACGTAGCTCTGCACCCGCAGGTTGTACCGGTAGACGCCCACGAGGATGTCGCGGAGCCCCTTCGGGTATTCGCCGGTGAACAGCACGGCGAAGAACCCCACGGTCACGACGGCCATCGCCGCGATGCCCAGGGCGAACAGCACCAGGTAGTGCGGGAGGGCGAGAAGCCATTTGACCAGCGGGCGCCACCGCGACATCTGCTCGGGATAAGCGAACGTGACGAGCGTGTGCGGATCGGCACCGTCGTCGTCCGCGGCCGTTTGGAAGTCGAACGGCGGATACTCCTCGTGCAGAAACAGTACGTAGCTCGCGACACGCCACTCGTAACGGAATGTCATGGCAATCGCGTCGAAGAGCGGGCGGGGGACGCGCCGGGTGAACAGCACGGTGAAGAAGGCGACGAAGGTCAGCACCGCACGCAGCATGCTGAGCACATAGGCGATCAGCAGTTGTGGAATGGCGAGGAGCCACTGCACGAACGGTCGCCAACGGGCGATCTTCAGGGTGCCCTGAAGGTCGAGTTGAGCGGGATAGGGAGTGGCCAGTGACATGGTGCCCTCCTAGGGCAGCCGTGCACGGATGGTGACGGACCGCCACTTTTTCAGTCGTACGCTCGTGTCACAGGCCTGTCAAGCAGCCGAGGGAGGGGAGGGCCAGGAGGGAATCATTGGGGGACCAACGCCCGCCGTCGCTTGGTCATTGGCGCTCGGGCGGACGTGATCGGGTGCTCCTGCGGATAGTCCCCGCGGGCGGCGGCGCTACTGCTCTGCACAGGGCCGAAGCTGCCCGCCGGCTGGCCGGCGACCTCAGGCGCGGGCCGCCGCTGCGGCGATGATCCAGTTCCTGAACTCGACTGCGTAGTGTCGCAAGTGGTGCTCCAGTACGTCCTGCGAGCAGGGCGTGGGCATGTAGGGCGTGGGCACGTAGACGGTCAACGCCTCCTCGGCGGGCCTGGACGTGATGACGATCGCGGGTGTCGCGGAGCGCGCCGGTGTCTCGGTTGGCGCGATCTACCGCCGCTTCGCAGGCAAAGAACAGTTGATCAACGCCCTCACCGAACGGATGCTGGAACGCCGCGGGGAGTACATGGCCGACCAACTGCGCACGGTCCGACCCTCGCTCGTAGGCGTAATGGATGCCTACGCACAAGCTCTGTTGCAGTCCTTCGCCGGCAGCAGCGGTCTCTTCCCCGAGCTGCTGCGCACGCGGGGAACCAACTCCCTGGATCGCGGGGCCGCACCATCACGGAGCTCCACTGCCTCCGCACTGTTGACACTTGAGACGAACGCACCGCCGGGCCCGCCCGGTCGCGCAGTGGACCCGCGGTGGTGAGGGTGCGTTCCGCCTCGTCATCACCGTTGGAGGAGGGCGCGAGCTGCTTGGGCGATATGCGTGCGGGAGATGCCTGCTGCGTCGAGGAGTTCGGTGGTGGTGCCGGACCCTGGCAGGTTGGTTACGGCAAGGTGGGTGAAGTCAGGGCGGGTCGGCGTTGTGGTGAGGGCTGAGAGGACTGCTTCCCCGAGGCCTCCTTCGGGGTGATGGTCCTCGGCGACGACGAAGGCACCGGTGTCCTGTGCGGCACTGACGAGGGCGTTGGTGTCGATGGGCTTGATGGAGTAGGCATCAATGACGCGAGCCTGGATGCCTGCGGTGGCGAGGTCATCGGCGGCGGCGAGGCATTCGTGAAGTGTGACACCGGCTCCGATGAGGGTGACCTGGTCGTCATCGCTGCGGCGCGGGGTTTTCGAGCCTCCGACGGGGAAGCTCTGGTCGTCGGAGTACAGGACGGGGTAGGCGCCGCGGGTGGTGCGCAGGTAGGAGATGCCATGGAGGTCTGCCATGGCCGCGGTCAGTGCGGTGGCGGAGGTGGCGTCGCTGGGGTACAGGACGGTGGATCCGTGCACGGCGCGCATCATGGCGAGGTCTTCGACGCCCATCTGAGAGGGGCCGTCGGCGCCGATCTCCACTCCGCTGTGCGTTCCGCACAAGGCCATGGTGATCTCCGAAACGGCGGCCATGCGGATGAAGTCGTGCGCACGGGTCAGGAACGCGGCGAAGGTGGTGGCGTAGGGGCGATACCCGCAGACCGCCATGCCGACGGCGTCTGCGATCATCTGCTGCTCGGCGATGTAGGTCTGGAAGTAGCGCTCGGGGTATGCCTTCTTGAAGTCTTCGGCGTGCGTGGAGTTGCCGACCTCGGCGTCCAGGGCGACGACATCGGGATGTGCTCCAAGGGCGGTAAGCGCCTTTCCGAACGCGACACGGGTGGCTACCTCATCGCCCACTTCGAAGCGGGGCAGCTCTGCGGCGGCTGTCGCCGGAGCAGGAACAGGGGTGGCGTCGGGGGGCTGCGGGCCGCGCACCCGCAGGTCACGGATCCCGCCCAGTTCCGCGAGGGCGCGGTCGGCCAGGTCCTCGGGCAGGGGTTTGCCGTGCCACCCTTCCTTGTCGGCGACTTCGCTCACGCCCTGGCCCTTGACGGTCTTGGCGACGATGACGGTGGGGGCCTGGCCGTCGGCGGCGGTGGTCAGGGCCTGGTCAATCGCATCGAGGTCGTGGCCGTCGACGACGAGGGCACGGCAGCCGAATGCCTCGGCACGTCGGGCGTAGGTGTCGGTGTCCCACTCGAGCTCGGTGGGGCCGCTCTGGCCCAGCCGATTGACGTCGATGAGGGCAATGAAGTTGGCCAGCTGATGGTGCCCGGCCTTGTCGAGGGCTTCCCATACGGAGCCTTCGGCCATTTCGCTGTCTCCGCACAGGACCCATACCCGGTAGGGCTGCTTTGCCAGATCCCGTCCGGCCAATGCGATGCCGACGCCATAGGCGATGCCCTGGCCCAGAGAGCCGGTGGCCACGTCCACCCAGGGCAGTTCCGGAGTGGGGTGTCCCTGCAGGCGGTGGCCGGATCGGCGGTAGGTGGTCATCAGCTCCT
This sequence comes from Streptomyces sp. NPDC031274, assembly GCF_055570235.1. NCBI lineage: Bacteria > Bacillati > Actinomycetota > Actinomycetes > Kitasatosporales > Streptomycetaceae > Streptomyces > Streptomyces sp. NPDC031274. The sequence continues at coordinate 449,984 of NZ_JBVIHP010000001.1, forward strand.
TGTCGCTGACGACGCCGGCCGCTTTGAACATGGCGTACAGCAGGGGCGAGGCATGCCCCTTGGAGAAGATCATGTGGTCGGCGGCGCGGTGGTCCGGGTTCTGCCAGTCGTAGCGGAGGTGGCGCGTCATCAGCACGGCCATCAGATCGGCGGCGGAGAGACTCGAGGTGGGATGCCCGGAGCCGGCCGAAGTGCTGGCACGCACCGAGTCTACGCGCAGCTGCTGTGCGAGTTCGAAGACCTGGGACAGGTCGCTGCTGGCATCGAGCGTGCTTGTCTGGTCGTTGCTCATGACGGGGCCCTTCCGGGAACGAGGTGGCGGTTGAGGGATTCCCGTTCCGGTTGCCGGGTCACGGCCAATTTAAACTTTGCCCTCATTCGGCGGGTTGCGGGTTGTGTGAGCGAGCGAGGTATCGCGGGCGAAGGGCCGTAGCCAGACGTGGTGTCCGCCGTGGGCTGCGGGCAAGCACAGTAAGCGCCGGGTGGCTGGTGCTGTCGGCTCGCCCGCGAGTTCCCCGGAGGCCCGTAGCACAGGGCACGCCGCAGGGCGATGCGTGCGGGGGGGGCATTGAGCCGCACCCTCACGGGCGGCGGGCGGCGGGCGGCGGGCGGAATCGCGGTAGGCGCGTACCGGCTCCGCTACGGGGTGGGACCGCGGACTGCGTCGGCCCCGGCCTCTGGTCAGTAGATCCGTCGGTTGATCACATGCTCCTGCATTTCGGTGACGGAGGGCGCGTCGTGGGGTGGGTGCCTCGATATGTCCGGTGCCGGACCTACGTTTCCTCCACGGTGCACAGCTCAGGGTTCCGCTCGGAACCGCCGACCGCCCCAAAGGAGAACGCAATGATGGTTCGCAATGCCGTGAGCGGGTGTGCGGCGGTGGCTCTCGCCTCCGTGGCGATGACAGGCCTCGCGTATGCAGATGCTCCCGCCGTGCCGACACCCGGCGCGGCGATGGCGCCGCGGGTCACGGTCACCCCGGCGATGGCCAAACAGAAGGCCACGGTCACGGTCAAGGTCGTGGGCGCTCCGAGAACGTGCCGTTCGGTGCAGGCGCGGTCCGATGCCTTCGCCAAGGCAGTGGCGCTGGCGAAGAGGGGCAACCCGCCGGTGTACGCGGGCCAGGCAGGGGTGAAGGCGAATGCTGCCCCGGGTGCTCACCAGGTCATGGTCGGGGGAGTCGGCTGTGGAAAGTGGACGGCGAAGGCCAAGCTCACTGTTCTCGCACCTGCCCCGAAGCCGGTGACGGGCAAGGTCATCTCAAAGGCCGGCGTGCACGTACGCCAGCAGCCGACCTCCAACTCGCGGGTCACTGGGGCCTACCGGAGCGGACAGACCATTGACCTGATCTGCCGCAAGGCCGGTCAGCCCGTCGGTGGCAACCGCACCTGGTACAAGGTCAAGACGCCCCAGGGGTGGGTCACCGCTCGCTACGTGAAGGCCAACGGCGCGGTTCCTCCCTGCAAGTGATCGAGCCGTCTGTGTTCCGTTCGGTGAGGGCGGCACTCGACGCTTGTCTCGTCCTCGACAGCTGCCTCACCGGCGCCAGTCTGCTCCTGTAGGGGCTCTGGGCACGGGCTGCATGCGGCTGTGCCGGTGCGCCCCGATGGCCCCGTGACCTCGGGACAGGGGACGGCGGGGTGGGGGGGATGGTTACATCGAGTGGCCTCGCCGTGGATGTCTCGACCTCAAGTTCAGGGTGAGGTTGACGTGGCAGGGGCAGTGATGAGGGAGGCGGCGTCGCACACGGCAGTGGCCGGGGTGGTCGCGGCCGTCGGGGCCTTGATGCCGGAGGGCGAGGGGTGGCTGAGGCGACACCGCTGTCCTTTACCTCGGCTTCCCGCGCCATCCGCGTCGAGACGGGTCAGGCCATGTCGTCTTCCGCCATGGCCCCGCCTGCCATCCGCTGTGGCCACGGACCGGTCGGCCGAGATCCTGCTCGTCCTCGACCGCAACGGCGAGCGCAGCCACCTGCACGCCGGGGCAGTCAGGCTCGAACTCGTCCTTGCGCCTTGGGTGTTCGGGGAAGATCCTCCATCAATGACCCCGTTGGTGGACATGCTGCCCGAGTCGACCCTGCACGATGTGATCGGTCTGCTGGTCAGGCTGGTCGAGTCAGCGGGCGCACTGGTCATCTTCATCGGTGCGGTGTGGGCGTTCGTGCAGTTCATCCGGGCGGGTGCGCGCGGGCGCCGTAGGGCAGCTGAGTTCAATCGCATCAGGCTGGGCCTGGGACGGTTCCTTGTCCTGGGTCTGGAGTTCCAGCTGGCGGGTGATGTGCTGCGTACGGCAGTCGCCCCGAGCTTCGCCGAGATCGGCCAGCTGGCAGCTATCGCAGCCATCCGGACCGCGCTGAACTATTTCCTGGGACGGGAGATCGCCCAGGAGCGGGTCGAGGTCGAACAAGGGGCCGCACCGCCTTCGCACGGCGCCAAGGGACAGCCGACATGAGCGAGTGGCCGCAGACGGCTGCTGTGCTGATCGCCGCGCTCGGCCTCGTCGCGGCAGCAGCGGCCTGGCGCCTCACGCACACCGTGCGACAGGCCCTGACCGCGCTGCTTGACTTCCTGACCGCCGCCCTACTGCTCCGGCTAGCCGGCAAGCCGTCCTGGGACAGCATCATCCTGGCAGCAGCGGTGATAGTGCTGCGCGGGCTCCTCGGTGCCTGCCCCACCCGGTCCGAGCCGGACCAGACCATCCGCGGTGGAGTCCGGCCTGTCAGGCCAGGCCGATGAGGCCTCGACGGCGCTGTCATGCGCGGTGAACGTCTAGACCAGGCGTGAGAAACCCGCGTACGAGCTGCGGAACCCGTAGACGATCTTGCGTGTCGGCTTTGCGGCGCATCGAGGGCCACCGCCCCTGGAAGCTGCCAGGCACAGCACCGCCGGGCTCCGTTCTTCCGGGCACGGATCCGGCGTTGCCTCAGAGCCGAACAGGACCAGCCGGCCGCCCCTCCATCTCCGGCCGGTGTCATGTCGGCAGATCAGCTGCCGGAACGAAGGCCAGACGGGCGGCCGCCCCGCCGTCGTTCCTTTCGGTATCGACGGCTCCAGTGCCGCCTATTGCTCGTCCGTGAGATCTCCCCGCTCCATGAACCGTAATCATGATCACGGCTCGCTGCACGGACTGCTCATGGCCGATGTCGACGGCCACGGCCTCAGCCCGGCGGCCCTCCTTCAGGATCAGGTCCACGGTCTGGCGGGTGCTGTGCTCGTCCAGGTCGAGTGCAGCGCCCGCGGCCCCGCGCTGGGCGAAGCCGGGCGAACTCGAGCGCGGCGGCGCGCCCGATTCCGCTGCTGGCGCCGGTGGCTACACCGGCCTAGCCGGTGTAGCCGCTCACGCCAGTGGCTCGTGGTTGACCCAGATTGCCTTGTAGGGGTGGCGGCTCTGCCAGCGCTTGATGAGGTCGACTGTCCCGGGCATGGTGAAGGTTGCGTTCAGGGCATCGAGGTCGGTCAGGCGCAGTTGCAGGATGGCGCTGGCGATGGCCACCGGGGCGTGGTCGTCGCCCGGGACGCGGATGTGATGCCGGGTCGCGACCGACTCGACCAGACCGGATCCCTTCACGAGTTCCTCGAACTCCTTGAGGTACTGGTCCAGCTCACTCGCGGGAATCGGATTGTCGAACGCTACGATCATCGTGTGGTGAATCATGCCTTCAGAGAACAGGCATTTTTCGCGCCCGTCCAAGATCTATCCGTTCCCATTCAATGCCTGACGGGAATGGATCAGGCGGTAGCCTTTCGGCGTGGCTGAGCTAGAGACCCGCGAGCTGGAGTACTTCGTCGCCGTGGCCGAGGAACTGCACTTCGGTCGTGCCGCGGCCTGCCTGGCGATTGCGCAGCCGGCCCTGTCCAAAGCGGTCCGGCGCCTGGAGTCCCGGCTCGGAGTGAAGCTGCTGGAGCGCTCCAGCAGGCACGTCGCCCTCACTCCCGCCGGCGAAGCACTCCTGCACCATGGTCGGCACGCACTCAACGCTGTCAGTGCGGCTGCGGAGAAGGCCCGCCGGGCCGGAGATCAGCAAGCCCGCCTGCGCCTGGTGATCAAACCCGGCGGTGATGCGAACCTGCTGTCCGGCATCTTGGCCGCCTACGCCGGCCAGCCCGACGCCCGCCAGGTGGACATCCTCTTCGGCGGTGCCACCGATCGCGCCGATTACGTCCGCGATGGCCGCGCTGATGTTGCCCTGCTGTACGCGCCGTTCGACGACATGACCGGCCTGGACCACGAAACCCTGATGGTCGAAGGGCGTGTCGCGATCCTGCCGCCGGACCACCGGCTCGCCTCTCGCTCGGAGGTCACTCTCGCCGACCTCGCCCGGGAAACACTGCCACGCTGGAAAGGCGTGCGCTGGACCGGAGCACCCGAGGCCGGTGCGGGGCCCGAGATCACGGACGCAGCCGAAGCCCTGCAAATGATCAGACTGGGACGCACCATCGCGATCTTGCCCCGCTCACTGGCCCAGCCCATGCACCCCGACCTCGTCTACCGGCCCGTGAGCGACGCCCCCAACAGCGAACTCGTCCTCGCATGGTCGCAGGACGACCGCCGCCGCTTGGTCGCCTCCTTCATCACTGCCGCTCTAGACGCTGCGGGGACGGCTTGAGGATGCGGATGATTCCGCACGACCTGGGTGCAGTGGCGTAACAATACGAAGGCTGTGCGACGCGGCCGACGGGATCTCGACGTAGACGGCCGAGCGGAACGGTGTCGGGCCTCGTGCCGAAGCCAGAGAGTTGGGCTGTCGCCGGGCCGCGGTCGTGGGGCGCCGAGCGCAATGAGCTGGGCTGTGGCGTACTCGTGGCTGCCCTGTTCCAGGTGGTGGATCTTCTGCGCCGTGCGGTCGGGAAGTACGCGGGTTCGCGGATTCGCGTACGCCCTCCGGCAAGAATCCGCGTGCTGGGTGGCCCTGATGGGCATTCAGCACGCGGATTCGGTCGTGCGGGGAGTGGGAACCGATAGTCGCCGAGTTCGGCGGGGACGCGGCGTGAGGGCTGGATACCGGCCCGCCTGCGCACGACGTGGCCTCGTGCGGAAGACGCCGGTTCAGGCGGACTCGCGGAGCAGGGCGCAGGGGGCGCCCTTCACGTCTTGCCTGCGAGTGATGCCGTCTGTGTTCCGTTCCGTGCTCGTAGGCTCGGCGAGCTCGAGGACTCCGAGAACGTGAACACGGCCTCCGCCTGATGTGCTCCGGCCAGAGAGGCGGATCAGCGCGGAGGCCGTGAGGAATGAGTCTGCTGGACACAATGCCCAGCGGGAAGTGTTTGTGGGGGCGTCGCCCTTCCGGGAGGGTCTCTTCGACTGTTTGACCATGCGCTGGAGGTCCCGGGCAGGCAGACCGACGATGGCTCCGACGTCGGCATGGCGCAGCTGGTCGTGCAGGCCCGGGGCGGAGGCCCTCAGGGATCCCCATGCCTCACGCCCACATGACAGTCGGGGTGATGGTGAGCTGCCGCTTGGCCGTGCCATCGGGGCGGATCAGCCGCTATTGCATCCGGAAACCCGCGGGTCCTCCTGCCGGTGGCCGCGCGCGACTTGACCTCGGATGGAACTCAGGGGTGCATGACGATCTTTCCCACGTGGCCCCTGCGGGAGAGTTCTTCCTGCGCCTGAGCGGCCTGGTCCAGCGGAAAGGTCGCGGCGATGACGGGCTGGACCTCTGCCCGACGAGCCAGGTCCATGAGGAGGTCGAAGTGCGTGGGCGTGTGCATCGCGGAACCGATGACCTGGGCGTTGTGCAGGTAGAGACGGCGCACATCAAAGGTCACGCCGTATCCACCGAGCGCGCCGGCGATCACCCACCGGCCCCCTTCGCGCAGCAGCGGCAGCCCCTCGCTGACCAGTTCGCCGGCCACGACGTCGAGTGCGACGTCGATGCCCTCCGGTGCGGCGGCGCGGATCTGCTCGGCGATGTCTCCTGCGCGGTCGATGACTTCGTGCGCGCCCGCTTCGCGAACCGCCTCGATCTTGGATCCACTACTGATGGCGAGCACCCTTGCGCCGCGCGCACGGGCGATCTGCACCAGCGCGATGCCGACACCGCCGGACGCTCCCGAGACCAGGGCGGTTTCCCCCTTGCGCAGACGGCCTCGCTCGATCATGCCCAGAGCCGTGCCGTAAGCGGTCGGCAACGTCGCGAGCTGCTCGTCCGTGAGCGGAGATTCCGTCACGTCGTGCACGCGCTTCACCGGCGCCGTCACGTACTCGGCGTATCCGCCATCGCGTTCGCTCCCCATCAGGCCCACGGGGTTGGCGTCGGGCCCTTCGGTGTCGTAGATCGCGGGGTCGACGACCACTCGGCGTCCTACGAGGTCCTCCCGTACGCCGGTCCCGACGGCCACGACCCGTCCGGCCACGTCAGCGCCCTGGATGCGAGGGAAGTCGATCGGGCCGCGCCAGCCCGAGAGTGCCTTCGGGTCGTCCGGACGGCCATAGGCGCCCTCCCGGGTCCACAGGTCGGTGTTGTTCAGCGCTACCGCGCCGACGCGGACCAGCACTTCCCCTGCCTGAGGGGCGGGGACGGCGACCTCCGTCAGCTCAAGGACCTCCGGTCCACCGTGCCTGGTGATGCGCACCGCTCGCATGGAATCGGACACACCCATCGCTTGAACCTCCTCCAGGTATACTGATCTGTGAACATCTCCCACCGTACACCGTTCTGTGAAGGGGGTCCGTCGTGCAGGAAACGCGGCCGATGACGCCGGCCGGCCGGCGCATAGTGGCGGCTGCCGAGGAGTTGTTCTACCACCGCGGCATCACAGCGGTCGGTGTGGATCTGATCGCCGAGCACTCAGGCGTGACCAAGCGGACCCTGTACAACCAGTTCGGTTCGAAAGACCACCTCGTGGCGGCCTGTCTCACCGAACGCGACCAGCGCTGGCGCTCACTCGTCCGTGCCGCCGTTGACGCCGCCGGCACTCCGGCCGAGGCCGTCACCGCCCCCTTCGAGGCCCTGCGGACCTGGAGCGAGACCAACACCCGCGGATGTGCGTTCATCAACGCGCTGGCGGAACTCCCGGACCCCTCACATCCCGCACACCGCATCGCCGCGAATCAGAAGCTCTGGCTGCTGAACCTGTTCAAGGAACTCGCCGCCACAGCTGGCTGCTCGCACCCGGCCACCCTCGCGACCCAACTCCTTGTGCTGCACGAGGGTGCTGTGGCCACGCAGCCCCTCTCACTCGACACCCTTCCGGAGAGTGCTGACCTGGCACGAGTCCTGGTTCAGGCCAGCGCATCGCCCCGCCAGTAGAGCGTTTTCGGCAAGGTGCGGGCATACGGCCAGGCTGGGCGGTGCCCGGTGCCCGGTGCCCGGTGCCCTGCGATCGTAAGGCGGAGGATCGTCCTGGTGCGGGGTGTACGAAGGCAATTCCGACAACACGGCGAGGTAAGCGCCCCAGGCATCAAAACCCGGTCATGCCCCGCCGGACACGCCTGTTCCACCCTCAGACGGGCGGAGCCTTGAGGGTGACCGGGTGGGTGGCCTGTTCGGGGATTGGCCCCAGGGGTTTGCCGGTGGAGCGTTCGGCGGTCTTGCGGGGGAGCTGTCCGACGATGAGGGTGGCGGGCTGGATCTCCTCGCGGGGCGCGCTGTGGGGCGCCGTGGGCGGCAGATGGGGCTGGGCCGCGGTTGAGAGCCCAGTGGCGGGTTCCTGCCCTCAAGCCTGTCCGTGCGGTCTCCTTCAGGATTCGCCGACGGCGATCAGGCCCTCCTTGCCAACCTTGTGGCCCTCGTTGTCAGGTCCGCCATGGGCTTGCTGCTTCGGTGTGGCCGGCCTGCTCCACACCCGATCTAGAGCTCCGCTTCAACACGTGAGCGCCCGTCAGATCCGGGACGCGATCTTGTGCCGAATGCCAGATTTAGCCGCGTACGCGTCAAGCGGGCATGTAATCTCTTCACGCTTCCCACGCCAACTGCACGATGCAAGGTGGCGTGGTTGATCGACTGATAGGCCGGACACTCCGTGTCCGCGTTGGGGGACTTTAATGCGTACTCGTACTGCTGCAGCTTCGGTTGTTTTGATCCTGTGCACTGTGATGGGCTCGGCGGCCTGCTCGTCGCCCTCGGACGGCAACCCGTCTTCGGGTGCCTCGACCTCGGGCGAACAGGGGAAGAGCCAGCGCCAGGCGAAGAGGGTCGCCCCCGATGCCGATCCCTCGGCCTGCGCGACTTCCAGCGAGAAGATCCCGGAAGGCTGCGCGGTCGACATGGATGTAGCCGAGATGGACGAGGCAACTCCTGCCACGGAGCCGCCTGCGACGAATGCGTGGGTACCCTCGACGAAGTGACTGCGGCCATGACGGTTGGCCTGGCTCGACGGGGGAGCGTCGGAGTCGTCAGGGCTGAGAGCGCCGTCGGCGAGCCCGCGGTGCCCGCTCGATCGTGCGTCACATCTGTTATACGACCTAAGGTTTGTCGTCGGCCATGCAGGCGGCGTGTGTTGCGCCGTAGTAGCCGCAGCCGATCACGGTGAGCTTCATGAGCAGGGTTCCTTCCCGAGGTGGGGGGGCGCCGACGGCCCCCACCTCTACCCCGACCGGAAGGTGCGGGGTGCTCAGGCGGGCTGGTTAGCCTGGCTGCGAACCTGGATCGACCACGACAGCGAACTCCCCGTCATCGAGGGCACCCTGGGCCGCCTGGCCATCGATCACCTGCCATGCAACCGCGACGCGCCCGGCGGTATGGCTGTGGTCTTATACAACCGGGGCCAGCCCGTCCGACATCGATTTTGTCTGGTCGAGTTACCTGAGGAGGTTCGACCTGGAACACGCGTTTAGCCTGTTCAAGCAGACTCTTGGCTGGCCCCGGCCGCGCATGCGCGACCCCCACGCGGTGGAGCGGTGGATGTGGCTTGTCGTCATCGCGCACACCCAACTCCGCCTCGCCGCCCCGCTGACAGCCGACCAGCGCAAGCCCTGGGAGAAGACCACCCGCCTCGGCTCCAAGAACCAGCGCCCCGCCACCCGCCAGGACGTGGGCAAAACCGCCAAACGACCCAGCACTCTCTACGAACGCGACCACGCGAAACCTTAAGGATCAAACTTAGCTCTCGGTCATGTCGCCGTTGCTCCAGGCGTAGACCTTGTCTCCCTTGACCGCCACCCGTAGCTGGTACTGCCCGGAACAGTCGGGCCGTCCGTCCTCGGCCCCCACGTCTTGTGGCCACCAGCTCGCTACCAGCGTGGGCCCGTAGCCCCCTCGACGTGCGCACCGGCCTCCTGCTGCTCGCCGGGGCCGGATGAACCTGCGTAGCTTTCAAGCCCCCGGTTTTGGTCCTGCATTGCTGGCCGGCGTCGCCGTCGTGACAGTCCTGCACATCTTGTCGAGATGAAGGCAGCCGCCGGCGGGGGGGGGGGGGCCCCCCGCCCCCCCCGGCCCCCCCCCCCTCCGCGTACAGGCAAGTGCCTTGGCGGTCAGGCCTCTTTGCGATGCTGGCCCGCGGCCTTGCGCTCCTTCTCGGCGTTCTCCTGCGCCTCCATCTCCGCGAAGACGTCGATCGGCGCGGGCGCCTTCGCGAGGAAGACCCAGGTCAGCCAGACGGCGAGCAGGAACGGCGGGATCTTCAGGGCGATCAGGACCCAGCCGAACTGCGTCGTGTCCCCCCACCAGTAGAGCGGGAAGAGGATCGCGCACTTGGCGAGCAGGATCAGACCCCAGGCCCAACTCGCCTTCGTGTACGCCTTCTTGCGGCCCGGGTTGCGGGTCCGCCAGGAGAGGTTCTCCTTGAAGACCGGGCCCAGGATCAGGCCGATCAGCGGGACGCCCGCGAGGGCCGTGATGATGTAGGCGAGGGCGAGGCCCAGGGTGTAGAGCATGCCCGGCAGATAGAAGTCCTTGGCGTTGCCGGTCATCATCGCGAAGACCACACCGAAGGCGACACCGAAGACGCCGCTGAAGGCGTGCTTGACGGTGCCCTTCATGACAAGGCGGACCACCACGAGCACCAGGGACACCGCGAGGGCCGCGATGGCCGACATGTGCAGGTCCTTGTTGATCGTGAAGATGGTCACGAAGAGGAGGCCGGGGACGACGGTCTCCACCATGCCCCGCACGCCGCCGAACGCCTCGAAGAGCGCGGCCTCGGTCACGGCCCTGGAATCCGCTTCCTGGTCCGTGGTTCCGCGGTCCGTGGCTTCGTGGTCCGTCTCCGTCGGCTTGTCGAGGGACGTCACCGGCTACTCCCGTCCGAGGGGTCTGAGTTCGTACTTCGGGTTGAAGAGCACCCGGCGGCCCCGGCTCATCGAGACCCGGCCGGACGCGATCAGCCTGCGCCCCGGTTCTATCCCCACGATGGAGCGCCTGCCCAGCCACACCACGTCCAGTGCCGCGGAGCCGTCGAACAGCTCCGCCTCAAGGGCGGGGACGCCGGCGCGTGGTCGCAGGGTGACCGTGCGCAAGGTACCAGTAACCGTGACTATCTGGCGGTCGTGGCAGTCGCCGATACGGGTGCACCCCGCCGTCTCGGTGTCCTCGCGCAGCTCCTCCGACTCCAGGTCCTCCTGGGAGGACGACAGCCGGTCGAGCATGCGCCGGAAACGGCCTGCCGGCTTCGCGGAACCAGGAACAGCACTCATACACGAAGCGTACCGGGGGTCGCCGACAGTGCCGCAACGGGTGCGCTCACCTGTGCCTGCGCCCGCTCAGTCCGACCCCGAGCCGCGACTCACCGCTCGAACCTGTAACCCATTCCCGGCTCGGTGATGAAGTGCCGCGGATGCGCGGGGTCCGTCTCCAGCTTGCGCCGCAGCTGCGCCATGTAGACGCGCAGGTAATTCGTCTCCGTGCCGTACGAAGGGCCCCAGACCTCCTGGAGCAGCTGCTTCTGGCTGACCAGGCGCCCTGTGTTGCGCACCAGGACTTCGAGCAGATGCCATTCGGTGGGCGTCAGGCGTACGTCGCGCCCGCCGCGGTTGACCTTCTTGGCCGCCAGGTCGACCGTGAAGTCCTTGGTGTCCACCATCACGTCGTCCTCGCCCGCTCCCGCGGGCTCGGCCCTGCGGATGGAGGCGCGGAGCCGGGCCAGGAGCTCGTCCATGCCGAACGGCTTGGTCACGTAGTCGTCGGCGCCCGCGTCGAGCGCCTCGACCTTCTCGTCCGAGCTGTGCCGCGCGGAGAGCACCAGGATCGGCACACGCGTCCAGCCGCGCAGGCCCCTGATGACGTCGACCCCGTCCATGTCGGGCAGGCCGAGGTCGAGCACGATCACGTCGGGGTGGCGTGCGGCGGCGAGCTGGAGCGCGGTGGCTCCGTCCGGGGCCGCGTCCACGTCGTACTTGCGCGCCTTCAGGTTGATCACGAGGGCGCGGACGATCTGTGGCTCGTCGTCGACCACGAGCACCCTCGTGGGGGTCCTGGGGTCTCCCCCGGGAGAGTGCGGCATGCGCGTCTGCCTTTCGGGCCTGTGGGTCTTGTCGGCGGGGGCCGTCTTGTCGGTAGGGGCGGTCTCGTCGGTAGGGGCGGTCATGAGGTGGCCTGGGCGGAGAGATCCGGCAGGACCGGCGGTCCGCCCGCCGCCGCCCGCAGGGTGAGGACCATGGTGAGGCCGCCGCCCGGGGTGTCCTCCGCCTCGAGCGTGCCGCCCATGGACTCCACGAAGCCGCGTGCGACCGCGAGGCCCAGGCCCACGCCCGCGCCCCGCGGAGCGTCACCGTAGCGCTGGAACGGCTCGAAGATGCGCTCCTTGGCCCCGTCCGGGACACCGGGGCCGCGGTCCACGACGCGCAGCTCGACGCGGTCGCCGAGCGTGCTCGCGGAGACCAGGACCGGTTCGGCGTCGAGGCTGTACTTGACGGCGTTCTCGACGATGTTGGCGACAGCGCGCTCAAGGAGGCCCTTGTCGACGGTGACCATGGGCAGCGTCTCGGGGATGTCGAGGTCCGCGCTGCCGTCGGGTACGCCGCCGAGCGCCATCGGGACGACCTCGTCGAGGTCGATCTCGCGGATCAGCGGGGTGACGGTGCCGGTCTGCAGGCGGGACATGTCCAGGAGGTTGCCGACCAGGTGGTCAAGGCGGTCGGCGCCGTCCTCGATGCCTTCGAGGAGCTCGGCCTGGTCCTCGTCGGACCAGGCCACGTCGTCGGAGCGCAGGGAGGAGACGGCGGCCTTGATGCCCGCGAGGGGCGTACGCAGGTCATGGCTGACGGCGGCGAGCAGCGCGGTGCGTATGCGGTTGCCCTCGGCGAGGGTGCGGGCCTGCTGCGCCTCGTCCTTGAGGCGCCTGCGGTCAAGGACGACGACGGCCTGCGCGGCGAACGCGGCGAGCACCCTGCGGTCCTCGGCGGGCAGCACCCGGCCGGACAGGGCGAGCGCCATGTGGTCGCCGACCGGCATGTCCACGTCCGCGTCCTCGGGCCGCTCGATCGTGCGGCCCTCGCCGACCCGGCCCGCGCAGGTCCAGGGGGCGACGTCGCTCGCCCGCTCCAGGAGGGCCACGGAGTCCATGCTGAACGTCTCGCGCACGCGTTCGAGCAGAGCGTCCAGGCTGGTCTCGCCGCGCAGCACGCTTCCGGCGAGGAAGGAGAGTATCTCCGACTCCGCGCGCAGCCTGGCGGCCTGGTGGGTACGGCGTGCGGCGAGGTCCACGACGGAGGCGACGGAGATCGCCACACCCACGAAGACGACGATCGCGACGATGTTCTTGGAGTCGGAGATCGTCCACAGATGCAGCGGCGGCGTGAAGTAGTAGTTCAGGAGCAGCGAGCCGAAGGCCGCCGACGCCAGGGCCGGAAGGAGGCCGCCGAGCAGGGCGGCGGCGACCGTGAGCGTCAGGAAGAGCAGCATGTCGTTGGCGAGGCCGAGGTTCGCGTCGACATGGGTCAGGAGCAGCGTCAGGAGCGCCGGGCCGCCCACGCCCACCAGCCAGCCCCAGATGGACCGGGAGCGCCCGAGCCGTGCACCGCGCGCCACGGGCAGGCCGCGGCCCTTGGCGACCTCGTCGTGCGTGACGATGTGGACGTCCAGATCGGGACCCGATTCGCGGGCGACCGTCGCGCCGACGCCGGGTCCGAAGATGTACTGCCAGGTCTTGCGGCGCGAGGAGCCCAGGACGATCTGGGTGGCGTTCACGCCGCGGGCGAAGTCGAGCAGCGCGGCAGGTATGTCGTCGCCGATGACGTGGTGGAAGGTGCCGCCCAGGTCCTCCACGAGGGTGCGCTGGACCGCGAGCTCCTTGGGCGAGGCCGCGGTCAGGCCGTCGCTGCGGGCGATGTAGACGGCGAGGATCTCGCTGCCCGAGCCCTTGGCGGCCATCCGCGACGCACGGCGGATCAGGGTGCGGCCCTCGGGGCCGCCGGTCAGGCCGACGGCGATGCGCTCGCGGGCCTGCCAGGTGGAGCGGATGTCGTGCTCGCCGCGGTACTGCTGAAGGTATTCGTCGACCCGGTCGGCGACCCAGAGCAGCGCCAGCTCGCGCAGGGCGGTGAGGTTGCCGGGCCGGAAGTAGTTGGACAGGGCCGCGTCCACCCGGTCGGGCTTGTAGATGTTGCCGTGGGCCATGCGGCGGCGCAGCGCCTGTGGCGACATGTCGACCAGCTCTATCTGATCCGCGCGCCGCACCACCTCGTCCGGCACGGTCTCGCGCTGGCGTACGCCGGTGATCGACTCGACGACGTCGCCAAGCGACTCCAGGTGCTGGATGTTCACGGTGGAGACGACGTCCATGCCCGCGGCGAGCAGCTCTTCGACGTCCTGCCAGCGCTTGGCGTTGCGGGATCCCGGGACATTGGTGTGCGCCAGTTCGTCCACCAGGGCGACGGCGGGCGCCCGCTCCAGGACGGCGTCCACGTCCATCTCGGTGAACAGGCCGCCCCGGTAGTCGAGGTCCTTGCGGGACACCTGCTCGAGGCCGTGCAGCATCACTTCGGTGCGGGGCCTGTCGTGGTGCTCCACGAAGGCCACGACGCAGTCCGTGCCGCGCTCGATGCGGCGGTGGGCCTCGGACAGCATCGCGTACGTCTTGCCGACGCCCGGTGCCGAACCGAGGTATATCCGAAGCTTGCCGCGTGCCATGGCCCCATTGTCTTCCCGAATCCGCTCTGTACGCAGCGTCGACCTTACGGCTAACAATTCCCGCGAAACGGACGAAGGTGCGCCCGGGGGCTCTCTTTGACGCAACCCTGATGTGCCAGGTCGGGGATGAGGCAGGCAGGGGATGAGGCAGGACGGGCCGGGCGCCGGTGTGGTCACCGCGCGCCCGGCCCGACGAGGATTTCCCTACGGGTCTCTGATCAGCCCGGGTTGTCCGCGATCAGCTCGGGTTGTCCGCGTGGGTCAGGGTCTCCCAGGCGACGAACAGATTGTTGGAGCCCGCCGGACGGTTCTGCTCGGTGAGCTTCTGGGTGTTGCTCATGGCGTGGCCGAGTCGGTTGTGGAGGGCGTTGTAGCCGACCTCGGTGACGGGCCCGAGACCCCGGTGGACCGAGCCGCCGCAGAGGGAACTCGGCGGCGCCTCCCCCAGCTCGTACTTGGCCTGGAAGCCCAGGCCCTGGCGCAGCCGCTCGCCGACGTCCGTCTTGTAGAGGTCGTCGCCCTGGATGCGGCTGGTCTCGGCGACGTGGGAGATCGCGGAGAGCCCGTATCCGGTGTGGGTGAAGTCGCGGCACGTCTCCTGGGTGAGCCCGGTGGTGAAGGTGCCCTGGCCCTGCCAGTACTTGACGATCTTCGCGCGGGTGTCCAGGTTCTGGCTCGGCACGGTCTTGGGCAGGTCGCCGTCGGACGCGAGATAGACGTACGCGGCGGTGCGCGTACGGAACTTCACCATCGCCTTGTCGTACGACCCCTTGTCCTCGATGAAGACGGAGATGCCGATGGCGGCCTCCATCATCGAGAGCTCCCAGTTGCCGTTGGAGTGGGAGCCGTTGATGATCTCGGGCAGGTAGACGGTGCGCAGCATCGTCGCGAAGCGTCCCGCGTTGCCCCAGCCGCCGGTGTACGTGTGCTTGATGATCTCGGCGGCCCTCGGCCAGGACGAGCCCGCCCAGCCGGTCTGCAACGGGGCGTTGCTGTTGGTGTGGTCCTTGATGGTGGCGGACCAGGCGTCCATCAGCTCGATGGACTTCTTGGCGTAGCGCTCGTCGCGGGTGATGTACCAGGCGAGCGCCGTGGTGTACGCGGCCGTCGCGTCCTCGCGCTCGTCGGTGCAGCCGTAGTTGGGGTCCGAGTAGGAGCCGCACTCGACGACCGCGCGGGGCTTGGGCGTGCGTGACAGGGAGGCGTACTTGCTCCCCATCATCTGGTCGTAGGCGCCCTTCCAGGGCTGGGCTCCGGCGTTGACCTTCTCCCTGGTGAAGTCCAACTGGCCGCGGGACACGGCGACTCCGGGGTGGGCGAAGGTGCTGGGCGCCGCGTCGGCGCGCTCGGCGCCGGGCCAGGCGAGGAGGGCGGCGACCAGTGCGGTCACCGTGGTGGTGAGGGTCGCGAGGAGTGCGGTGCGGGATCTGCGGCGGTGACGCACGGGCGGTGTGGGGGTGTCAGCCATGCGAGGGCCATCCATTCTCGTATGTGAACTCCATGTACCTTTCTGAACAGGCGTGTTGGGCCGAGACAGTAGGTACGGACCAGGCTTCCGTCAAGACGTGAAGTAAGAAGTTCTGCACAGGCGGATACGGGCCGGGGGGGGGCGGACGCGCCTGTGGCCCGCCGTGCTCCGATCGGCATGACCGGGGCGCGGCGGGCCACGAGGGACCACGAGGCGATGGGGGGCGGCGTCAGCCCTTGTCGGCGACGAGCTCCTTCAGCGCGATGTTGAGCTGGAGGACGTTGACGCGGGGCTCGCCCACGAAGCCGAGGGCCCGCCCGTCGATGTGCTCGTCCACCAGCTTCTCGACCTTGTTCACGTCGAGGCCGTTCTTCTCGGCCACGCGGTGGGCCTGCAGCTCCGCGTACCGCGGGGAGATGTCGGGGTCGAGACCCGAGCCGGACGAGGTGACGGCCTCGGCCGGCACGTCCGAGGGCTTGACCTTGAAGTCGGCCGTGGAGTTGTCCTTGACCACGGCGGCCTTGGCGGCCCTGACATTCGCGATCAGGTCCTTGCTGTCACCGGCGAGGTTCGTCGCACCCGACAGGATCAGCTTGTACCGGGTGTTCACGCTGTTCTCGCCCAGGCCGTTGGACGGCCGTGGCTGGAACCACTTCAGATCGGGCGCGGCCGTCTCCTGACCCTTCTCCAACGGGAGGTTGTACGTCTGCCCGATCAGCTCGGAGCCGACGACCTTGCCCTCGCTCCTGACCTCGGAGCCGTTGGCCTTGTCGTTGAACAGGGCCTGGGCGATCCCGGTGACGGCCAGCGGATAGACGACACCGCAGATGACGGTGAGGACGAGCAGGGCACGCAGACCCGCTCCCAGCAACCGCGCCGTGCTTCCAACTGAGTTGTTCATGACGGTCAGCACGCTTTCAGGAAATTACAGCCCGGGGATGAGGGAGATGATCAGATCGATGAACTTGATGCCGATGAACGGGGCGATGAGACCGCCGAGCCCGTAGACGCCGAGGTTGCGCCGCAGCATCCTGTCCGCGCTCATCGGCCGGTACCGCACGCCCTTCAGGGCCAGCGGCACCAGGGCGATGATGATCAGCGCGTTGAAGATGACGGCCGACAGGATCGCCGACTCCGGAGACGACAGGTCCATGATGTTGAGCCTGTCTAGGCCCGGATAGACCACCGCGAACATGGCGGGGATGATCGCGAAGTACTTCGCGACGTCGTTGGCGATCGAGAAGGTCGTCAACGCACCCCGGGTGATCAGGAGTTGTTTGCCGATCTCGACGATCTCGATGAGCTTGGTGGGGTTGGAGTCCAGGTCCACCATGTTCCCGGCCTCCTTGGCGGCCGAGGTACCGGTGTTCATGGCCACGCCCACGTCCGCCTGGGCAAGGGCGGGCGCGTCGTTCGTGCCGTCACCGGTCATCGCGACGAGCTTGCCACCGGCCTGCTCCCGCTTGATCAGCGCCATCTTGTCCTCGGGCGTGGCCTCGGCGAGGAAGTCGTCCACGCCCGCCTCGTCCGCAATCGCCTTGGCGGTCAGCGGGTTGTCACCCGTGATCATGACGGTCTTGATGCCCATGCGGCGCAGCTCGTCGAACCGCTCCCGCATGCCCTCCTTGACGACGTCCTTCAGGTGGATGACGCCAAGGACACGCGCCCCCTCGCCGTCCTTCGCGGCGACGAGGAGCGGCGTGCCACCGGCCTGCGAGATGGCGTCGGTCAGACCCTGAGCGTCATCGGAGACGACACCGCCGTTCTCGGTGACCCAGGCGACGACCGAACCGCTCGCGCCCTTGCGCACCTTGCGCCCGGCCCCGTTCTGGACGAGGTCGACGCCCGACATCCGCGTCTGCGCCGTGAAGGCGACCCACTCGGCCCCCTCCAACTCACCCTGGTGGCGCTCGCGAAGCCCGTACTTCTCCTTCGCCAGTACGACGATGGAGCGGCCCTCGGGCGTCTCGTCGGCCAGCGACGAGAGCTGGGCGGCGTCCGCGAGCTCGGCCTCGGTCGTCCCGCGCACCGGCACGAACTCGGCGGCCTGCCGGTTGCCGAGCGTGATGGTGCCCGTCTTGTCGAGGAGCAGCGTCGAGACGTCACCGGCGGCCTCGACCGCCCGCCCCGACATGGCGAGTACGTTGCGCTGGACCAGGCGGTCCATGCCCGCGATGCCGATCGCGGAGAGCAGCGCGCCGATGGTCGTCGGGATCAGGCACACCAGGAGCGCGGCGAGCACGATCATGGACTGCTCGGCACCCGCGTACACGGCGAACGGCTGGAGCGTGACGACCGCGAGCAGGAAGACGATGGTGAGGGACGCGAGGAGGATGTTCAGCGCGATCTCGTTGGGTGTCTTCTGCCGGGCCGCGCCCTCGACCAGGTTGATCATGCGGTCGATGAAGGTCTCGCCCGGCCTCGTCGTGATCTTGATGACGATGCGGTCGGAGAGGACCTTCGTACCGCCGGTGACGGCGGACCTGTCGCCGCCCGACTCCCGGATGACCGGGGCCGATTCACCGGTGATCGCCGACTCGTCGACGCTCGCCACCCCCTCGACGACGTCACCGTCGCCGGGGATCACGTCACCCGCCTCGCAGACGACCAGGTCACCGATGCGCAGCTCGGTGCCGGGCACCTGCTCCTCGGCCGTGCCGTTGAGCCGGCGCGCGACCGTGTCGGTCTTGGCCTTGCGCAGGGTGTCCGCCTGCGCCTTGCCGCGGCCCTCGGCCACCGCCTCCGCCAGGTTGGCGAAGATCGTGGTCAGCCAGAGCCAGACCGCGATCGCCCAGCCGAACCAGTCCCCCGGGTCCTTGACCGCGAGGACGGTGGTGATCACCGAGCCGACGAGCACCACGAACATGACGGGAGACTTGACCATCACCCGCGGATCGAGCTTCCGCACGGCGTCCGGGAAGGACTTGAGGAGTTGCTGGGGGTCGAACAGACCCCCGCCGACCCGTCCGGCGTCCTTGGCGCCCTTGACGTCCTTGGGCCCGCCGGGCACATCCTGGTGCGGCGCACGGGTGGGAGTAGCGGTGGACATGGAGCCGGGCTCCTCTGGCTTCTGTATGTCGGTGGTCATGACGCGAGTCCCTCCGCCAGCGGTCCGAGGGCCAGCGCGGGAAAGTAGGTCAGACCAGTGATGATCATGATGGTGCCGACCAGCAACCCCGTGAACAGCGGCTTCTCGGTGCGCAGCGTGCCCGCCGTCGCCGGAATCGGCTTCTGCTCCGCGAGCGAGCCCGCGAGCGCGAGGACGAACACCATCGGCAGGAACCGGCCGAGCAGCATCGCGAGACCGATCGTGGTGTTGAACCAGTTCGTGTCCGCGCTCAGACCCGCGAACGCCGAACCGTTGTTGTTGGCGCCCGACGTGTAGGCGTACAGGATCTCGGAGAAGCCGTGCGCCCCGGTGTTGAGCATCGAGTCCTTGGGCGTGGGCAGCGCCATCGACACCGCCGTGAAGCCGAGCACCAGGGCCGGGGTGATCAGGATGTAGCAGGCCGCCAGTTTGATCTCGCGGGTGCCGATCTTCTTGCCGAGGTACTCCGGCGTACGCCCCACCATCAGCCCCGCGATGAACACCGCGATGATGGCCATGATCAACATGCCGTAGAGGCCCGACCCCGTACCACCGGGCGCGATCTCCCCCAACTGCATGCCGAGGAGGTTGATTCCGCCGCCGAAGCCCGTGTTGGAGGAGTGGAAGGAGTTGACCGCGCCCGTCGAGGTCAGCGTCGTGGCGACCGAGAAGATCGCCGAGCCGCCGATCCCGAACCGCGTCTCCTTGCCCTCCATGGCCCCGCCCGCGATGTCGAGGGCGGGAGCCCCGTGGTGGAACTCCGTCCACATCATCAGCGCGGTGAACCCGACCCAGATGGTGACCATCGTGGCGAGGATCGCGTACCCCTGCTTGAGGGAGCCGACCATCCGCCCGAAGGTCCTCGTGATCGCGAACGGGATCACCAGGATGAGGAAGACCTCGAACAGGTTGGAGAACCCGTTCGGATTCTCGAAGGGGTGGGCGGAGTTGGCGTTGAAGTAGCCGCCTCCGTTGGTGCCAAGCTCCTTGATGACCTCCTGCGAGGCCACCGCCCCGCCGTTCCACTCCTGGCTGCCGCCCATGAACTGGCCGACCCCGTGGATGCCGGAGAAGTTCTGGATCGCGCCGCAGGCGACCAGGACGATCGCGCCGATCACCGAGATCGGGATCAGGACGCGGACGGTGCCGCGCACCAGATCCGACCAGAAGTTCCCCAACTCACCCGTGCGGGAGCGCGCGAAGCCCCGCACCAGGGCCACCGCGACGGCGATGCCGACGGCCGCGGAGACGAAGTTCTGCACCGCGAGACCGCCGGTCTGCACGACGTGGCCCATGGCCTGCTCGCCGTAGTACGACTGCCAGTTGGTGTTCGCCACGAACGAAGCGGCGGTGTTGAAGGCCTGGTCCGGATCGATCGACTTGAAGCCGAGCGACCCGGGCAGCGAACCCTGGAGCCGCTGCAGCAGATACAGGAACAGCACGCTCACGGCGGAGAAGGCGAGCACCCCGCGCAGATAGGCGGGCCAGCGCATCTCGGCGTTCGGATTGGCGCCGATGCCCTTGTAGATCCACTTCTCCACCCGCAGATGCTTCTCGGAGGAGTAGACCTTGGCCATGTAGTCGCCCAGCGGACGGTATGCCAGGGCCAGCGCCACGATCAGCGCCAGGAACTGGAGCACACCAGCAAGAACAGGACTCATTTCGTACTCAGAACCTCTCCGGGAACACGAGAGCGAGGACGAGATAGCCCAGCAGGGCGACGGCCACCACGAGACCGACGATGTTCTCGGCAGTCACAGCTTCGCCACCCCCTTGGCGATGAACGCCACCAGCGCGAAAACCGCGATCGTGGTGACGACGAAGGCCACGTCGGCCATCGTGTGCTCCTAGATGAGATGCGAGTGATCTGACGTCTTGAGCAAACCCCTTCCGTGGCTGAATTCGACCGCCGTTGACGGCTCCCATACGTCCGTCGGCGCCGCATTGACGACTCTCTTACGTCTGCTGGCGCGATCCGGCCTCCGACCTGCGAAAACGCCGATGGGCCGCACTCCCGTCAGGGAGTGCGGCCCATCGGCCTGCTACGTGTGGGGCATCAGCGCCCCGTAACCCGCGAGGGGCGCGGGTCCGTCACCGCGCCGCCCGGCGGATCGCTCAGCGCACCTCGGTGATCTCAGGACCCCGCTGGAGCTGGCCCATGCCGCCCGAGAAGCGCGAGCCCTCCTGCTGCTCCTGCTGGACGCCGCCCTCGGCGACCATCTGGGCGTCGTCCGGCAGCTTCAGGACGATCGGGTCGCGGGGCGCCATCGGGCCGTCGCCACGCACGATGACGGTGTCCCTGAAGATCTGTTCGAGGAGTCCCGCGGCCTGCGGCTGCACCGCGCCCTGGCCGGAGATGACCCCGCGCAGGAACCACCGCGGACCGTCGACACCGATGAAGCGCACGACCTGCACGCCGCCCGTGCCGTCCGGCAGCTGCACCGGAACCTGCGCGCGCAGCTCCCAGCCGAGGGGGCCCTCGACCTCGTCGATGACACCGCCCTGCTGGGTGATGCCCGAGGCGATCTCCTCGCGGACCTCGCCCCAGATGCCCTGCTTCTTGGGGGCGGCGAAGCCCTGGAGCTGGATGGCGCTGTCCTGGAGCACGACGGTCGCCGCGACGATCGCGTCGCCCGCGACCTCCACCCGCAGCTCCATGCCCTCGACACCCGGTACGAAGAGGCCACCGAGGTCCACCCGGCCCTCGCCGGGCTCGCGGACCTCCGAGGCGTCCCAGGGGCCGTCGGGGCGCGGCTCGGGTTCGAGCCTCACGCGCGACGGCGCCGCCGTGTCATTGTCGGCACCGTCAGGGGCCTCGACGACCTGCTCGGCCTCGCCCGCCGCGTCCTCGGCGGCACTGTCCTTCTTGCGACGTCCGAACACGTCACTGTCCTTCCCGGTCAGATACGACCGATGCGTATCGATTCCCACCCGTTTGTTGACCCGAGCCGACGCCCACGGCGGCATGGCCACCGGTGGACCCGAAGCCCCCCTCGGCCCGCGCCGAGTCGGGAAGCTCCGCCACCTCGCGGAAGCGCACCTTCTCGACCTGCTGGACGACCAGTTGGGCAATCCGGTCGAAGCGCTCGAACCGCACGCTCTCGCGCGGGTCGAGATTCACCACGATCACCTTGATCTCCCCACGGTACCCGGCATCCACCGTCCCTGGGGCATTCACCAGGGCGACACCGCAGCGGGCGGCGAGACCGGAACGCGGGTGCACGAAGGCCGCGTACCCCTCCGGCAGTGCGATAGACACACCGGTGGGCAGGACAACCCGCTCACCCGGGGCGAGTTCGCACGCTTCGGTGGTCCGCAGGTCCGCTCCGGCGTCGCCGGGCCGCGCGTACGAAGGCAGCGGTACGTCGGGGTCGACACGACGGATCTGGACGTCGAGCTCCGGACGGGGTGCTGCGGCCACGGGGGGCACGGGGGTCACGGGTTCACCTCGAAGGCACGTGCGCGGCGGTTCTGGTCGGGGTCGTCCATCGCGGCCCGGATCTCCTCCGGGCGCCCGTTCTCGATGAAGTGATCGACCTTGACCTCGATGAAGAGGGCCTCGGCACGGACGGCGACGGGCCCGTCGGGGCCGCCGATCCGCCCGGTGGCCCGGGAGTAGATCTTGCGCCCGGAGACGGCGGTCACCTCGGCGTCGAGGAAGAGCACGGTGCCCAGGGGCACGGGCCGCGCGAAGTCGGTCTCGAGCCGACCGGTCACGGCGATCACCCGCAGCAGCCAGTTCAGCGAGCCGAGCGTCTCGTCGAGCGCCGTGGCGAGCACTCCGCCGTGGGCGAGGCCCGGAGCGCCCTGGTGGGCCTCACGGACGGTGAACTCGGCGGTGACGCCCACACCTTCGCCGGCACGGGTCGCGAGGTGCAGCCCGTGGGCCTGCCCTTCGCCGCAGCCGAAGCAGTGCTCGTAATGGGCTCCGATGAGCTCGCCGGGGGCGGGCGCGTCGGGGTGACGGACGGGCGCTATGGCGTCGGCCGGGGGCGTCAGAGCTGCTGAAGTACCACTCACAGCCGCAGACCTTACCCGCGAGTCCGGCAACGGAGCTCATCGTGCCAAGCTTGCCTTCATGCAGCCTTACGAAGAACGCCTGACGGCGCCCCGTTCCTGGTGGCTTGTCTCGCTCCTGGTCGGCGTCGCGATGGCGCTGATCCTGCTCCCCTTCGGCACCTTGCCGCTGCTCGGCGGCCTGGTCGCCGGGACGGCGGTCGCCGCGGTCGTCACCAGTTCGTACGGCTCCCCCCGGATCCGCGTGGTGGCGGACTCGCTCGTCGTGGGCGACGCGAAGATCCCGGTCTCCGCCCTGGGCGAGGCAGAGGTGCTCGACGCGGAAGAGGCGCGCGCCTGGCGCGGCCCGAAGGCCGACCCGCGCGCCTTCATGCTGCTGCGCGCCTACATCCCCACGGCGCTGCGCGTCGAGATCACGGACCCGCAGGACCCGACCCCGTACGTGTACGTGTCGACGCGGCACCCCGAGGCGCTCGCGGCGGCGCTCACCGCGGTGCGGGCTGCTTAGAAGATCTGCTTCTCGGAGATCTTCCGCCTGGAGATCTGCTTCTCGGCGCTCTGCTGATCGAGGACCTGTTGCGGGGCCGCGGCGTCAGGCTCCCAGCTCCTCGGGCGGGGCGTCGCGGCGCAGGGCGTCCAGAGGCTTCGCCGGCTGCTCAAGGGGCGGCAGCTCGATCAGGGCACCCCAGGGCACCTGCGACCTCCGCAGGTCCGCACGGACCCGCTCAGCGAGTTTCTTGGTGTCCCGGCGGTTCATCACCGCCCCGACCGCCGCGCCGACCATGAAAGGCATCAGGTTCGGGAGGTTCCGCACCATGCGCTTCATGATCTGCTGGCGCAGCTCGCGCTTCATCTGGCCGCCGAGGGCCGCGTTGATCGACGCGGGTTTCACCACGTCGATGCCGCGCTCCTCGGTCCACGCGGTGAGGTAGGCGGTGCTGCGCTCCTTGAGATTGCCCGGCGGGCGCCGGCCGTAGACCTCGTGGAGTTCGGCGATCATCTTCAGCTCGATGGCCGCGACGCCGGTGATCTCGGCGGCCAGCTCCGCGGGCATCGCGGGCGGCACGGGCATCATCACGGCGACGCCGATTCCGGCCCCGACCGTCGAGGTCCCGTTGGCGGCGCCGGAGATGATTTTGTCCGCGAGCTGCTCGGCGTCGAGGCCCGGGAACTGCTTGCGGAGAGTGTCCAGGTCGCGGATCGGAACCCGCGGGGCATTCTCGATGATCCGGTCGGCGAGATAGCCGATGCCGGCTTTGGCGCCGCGTCCGCTCGCGCGCACGCCCGCCATGACTCCGTCCGTGACGGCGGCAACGCGGCCCTTGGACCCATGGGCCCTGGACGCCTTGTCGGCCGCCGTCCCGTCGTCTGCCACCTCCAGGGCGTTCGCCGGTCCGAGCGAGGCTGTTCCTGTGGGGGAAGAGCCCCGCTCGTCGTCACGCACGCCTTCGGGGGCGACGCTTTCTTGGTCCGCTCCACGCTTGCGGAAGCGGCGCTTCCTAGGCGGGGTCGAGCCTGTCACGGCCGACCCTGCCCTAGTCGCAGTCGCGGCAGATCGGCTGGCCGTTCTTCTCCTTGGCCAGCTGGCTGCGGTGGTGCACCAGGAAGCAGCTCATGCAGGTGAACTCGTCCTGCTGCTTCGGGAGCACCCGAACGGCGAGCTCCTCGTTCGAAAGGTCCGCGCCGGGCAGCTCAAGGCCTTCTGCGGCCTCGAACTCGTCGACGTCTACGGCCGAGGTCGACTTGTCGTTCCGCCGCGCCTTCAGTTCCTCGATGCTGTCCTCGTTGACGTCATCGTCGGTCTTACGTGGGGTGTCGTAGTCCGTTGCCATGTCGCTCTCCCCCTCTGGGTGTCTGCGGTGTCTCAGCGCACGTAACGCGTGAGAGGCCGGACTTGTGCCCGACCTGAGGCGGAGATTTTGCCTCACATCAAGGTCTGTTACTCAATCGACACCCAACCGCACCTCTGCAGAGGTGATCGGTTTGGATGGCGATCGGGACCGTACACGGTCCCGATGTCGCACTTCACAGGCGCCACCCCGTGTACTTCCCGTGATCAAGACCCCTGAAAACCCGGATTTTCCCGGCTTTCCAACGACTTTCACGATCACGGAGAGTAGATGGCCGAAAATTCGCCCCTGTGATCGATCGCACACGTAATCCCCGGGATCAGGTCCCGAAAATTCCGCTCAAAGCGAACAAGGAGCGAGTCCGCGGCAGCATCTCAGAGAGGAAGGGTGACTCGCATCACGAGCCCTCCCCCCTCGCGCGGCTCCGCGATGATACGGCCCCCGTGGGCCCGCGCCACCGACCGGGCGATCGACAGGCCGAGTCCGACGCCCTTGTCGCTGCCCGTGCGCTCGGTCCGCAGCCGCCGGAACGGCTCGAAGAGGTTGTCGATCTCGTACGCGGGCACCACGGGGCCCGTGTTGGTCACCACGATGACCGCCTGGCCGTGCTGGGCCTCCGTGGTGACCTCGACCCACCCGTCGTCCGGCA
Source organism: Streptomyces sp. NPDC031274 (assembly GCF_055570235.1). NCBI lineage: Bacteria > Bacillati > Actinomycetota > Actinomycetes > Kitasatosporales > Streptomycetaceae > Streptomyces > Streptomyces sp. NPDC031274. The sequence continues at coordinate 475,064 of NZ_JBVIHP010000001.1, forward strand.
CGTTGTACCTGACGGCGTTCTGGACGAGGTTCAGGGCGATCCGCTCCATGAGGACGCCGTTGCCCTGAACGACGGCCGGGGCCCGGTCCCCGCGGATCTCCACGCCCTTCGCGTCGGCCTCGGACCGCACCTGGTCGACGGCACGGTCGGCGACCTCGGCGAGGTCGACCGGCTTGCGCTCCACGATCTGGTTGTCGCTGCGGGCGAGCAGCAGCAGGCCCTCCACGAGCTGCTCGCTGCGCTCGTTGGTGGCCAGGAGCGTCTTGCCGAGCTGATGGAGCTCGGGGGGCGCCTCTGGATCGGAGAGCTGCACCTCGAGCAGGGTGCGGTTGATCGCGAGCGGTGTGCGCAGTTCGTGCGAGGCGTTCCCGACGAAGCGCTGCTGGGCGGTGAAGGCCCGTTCCAGGCGGTCGAGCATCTCGTCGAAGGTGTCCGAGAGCTCCTTCAACTCGTCGTCGGGCCCGTCCAGTTCGATGCGCCGGGACAGGTCCGTGCCGGCCACCCTGCGCGCGGTGCGCGTGATGCGGCCGAGCGGCGAGAGGACGCGGCCCGCCATCGCGTAACCGAAGGCGAAGGCGATCACCGCGAGCCCGAGCAGGGCGAGCAGGGAGCGGCTCAGGAGGTTGTCCAGGGCGTTCTGACGCATCTTGTTGACGCACTCGTTCAGCGCGGCGTTGACCTCGTCGGCGGGGACCTGGGTGCCCGTCGGGAGGTTGTGACACGTGTTACTGCTGACCCTGGAGCCGCCCTCGATGTTGAACGGCAGATCACTGCCCACGTTCAGGGCCTGCGCGGCGAGCAGATAGATGATCGAGAGCAGCAGGATGCCCGCGATCAGGAACATGCCGCCGTAGAGCAGAGTCAGGCGTATACGGATCGTGGGGCGCAGCCACGGGAAGGGCACTTCGACCTTCCTGGGGTCCCAGGTGGGCTTCGGGGGCGCTGCTGGTGGCGCCGGGGTCGCGGCCACCGGGGATCAGATCCGGTAGCCGGAGCCGGGCACCGTCACGATGACGGCGGGCTCGCCGAGTTTCCTCCGCAAGGTCATGACGGTCACCCGCACCACGTTCGTGAACGGATCGGTGTTCTCGTCCCAGGCCTTCTCCAGGAGCTGCTCCGCGGAGACGACGGCACCCTCGCTGCGCAGCAGCACTTCGAGGACGGCGAACTCCTTGGGGGCGAGCTGGATCTCCTTGCCGTCGCGGAAGATCTCACGGCGGTTCGGGTCGAGCTTGATGCCGGCGCGCTCCAGGACGGGGGGCAGCGGCACGCTCGTACGCCGCCCGAGGGCACGCACGCGTGCCGTGAGCTCGCTGAACGCGAAGGGCTTGGGGAGATAGTCGTCGGCGCCGATCTCCAGGCCCTCGACGCGGTCGCTGACGTCGCCCGACGCGGTGAGCATCAGGACGCGGGTCGGCATGCCGAGCTCGACGATCTTGCGGCAGACGTCGTCCCCGTGCACGAGCGGGAGGTCCCGGTCGAGCACCACGACGTCGTAGTCGTTCACGCCGATACGTTCCAGAGCGGCCGCCCCGTCGTACACGACGTCGACGGCCATGGCCTCCCGGCGTAGTCCGGTGGCCACCGCATCGGCGAGCAGTTGCTCGTCCTCGACGACGAGTACGCGCACGGCGCTGTCCTTCCTCTGTGCCCCTGGGGGCAGGTCTGTTCCTGGGCTGTGGCCTCCATCCTGCCCCTTTCGGTCATAAACCGGCTGTAAGGCGGTGCCCCGGACGGGGAATGCGGGATTTCCTCCGACGGTTGAGGTTTCCGTGGAAGAGAGCCCGGGGAAGACGACCTAACACCCCGCGATCACGCTTCGTATGTGGCGCGCCACAACCCGCTTCCTCCAGGGCGGGCGGCGTAGACGTGATCGCCCCTTCCTTGAGGGCACACCCCCGTGCCATCGACCCATGACCCAGCCGAGGGGGCGCAACCATGGACGCTTTCACCGCAGGACTGCTGCAGCGCATAAAGGCCACGGAGTCCGACCTCACGCAGGCCCGTGAGACGGGCGACGACTTCCTTGCCGAGGTCGAGCAGGCCGAGCTCGAAGATCTCCACCGGCTGGCCGCCGAGCACGGGGTGGAGGTCGGCGTGCTGCACGCCTGATCCGTTCGTGAGCACAAGGGCCCCGGCATCTGTGGACGAGATGCCGGGGCCCTTCTGCGTCCGGGTGAGTACGGCGGTCAGTCGTGCCAGGCGCCGAGCTCCTCCAGACGGCCCTGGAGGTCCTCGAAGAGGCCGGGAGGTGCCGCGACGGTCAGCTCGCCGGAAAGGGCCTGCCCGGGGCGTCCGCCGGTCAGGGCGCCCGCCTCCCGCGCGACGAGGTCGCCCGCCGCGAAGTCCCACGGGTTGAGGCCGCGCTCGTAGTACGCGTCCAGTCGGCCGAGTGCGACGTCGCACAGGTCGATCGCCGCCGAGCCGCCCCGGCGGATGTCCCGGACCAGCGGGATCAGCTGCCGGGCCACGTCGGCCTGGCGGGCGCGGCGCTCGGCCACGTACCCGAAGCCGGTGCCGACGAGGGCCCGTTCGAACGGGGGCGCGGGGCGGGTGTGCGCGGGCTCGTCGTTGACGAACGCGCCCCCTCCGAGGACCGCGCGGTAGGTCTCGCCGCGCATCGGGGCGTGCACCACCCCGACGAGTGTCTCGCCGTCCTTGCGGGCCGCGATGGACACGGACCAATCGGGGCGCCCGTAGAGGTAGTTGACGGTGCCGTCGATCGGGTCGATCACCCACTGGACACCGCTGCTGCCCTCGGAGCTAGCGCCCTCCTCGCCGAGCACGCCGTCCTCCGGCCTGCGCTCGGCGAGGAAGTCGGTGATCAACTTCTCGGAGGCGATGTCCATCTCGGTGACGACGTCGACCGCGCTGGTCTTGGTGGCGGCCACGCCCAGGTCGTCCGGGCGCCCGTCGCGCAGGAAGGCTCCGGCGCGGTGCGCGGCCTCCAGGGCGACGCCGAGGAGTTCGGCCTTCAGCTGCTGGTCTGCGGGGTCGGTCACGGTGCTGGTGCTCCTTGTGCCTTCGAGGTGCCTACGGGCCCCTGCGATGTGCCTGAGTTACGCGTACGGGCTGTCGGCGCCCGCGGCGGCGGGCTTCGGGACGCGCGACGGGCAGCAGCCCACCGGGCACAGGTCGTGGCTCGCGCCGAGCGCGCCCAGGACGCAGGGCGCGGCCTCGCGCCCGTTCTCCGTGGCGGCCCGCTCAAGGACGAGATCCCGCACCGCGGCGGCGAACCGCGGGTCGGCGCCCACCGTGGCCGAGCGGCGGACCGGGAGGCCGAGCTCCGCGGCCTTCGCCTCGGCCTCGGTGTCGAGGTCGTAGAGAACCTCCATGTGGTCCGAGACGAAGCCGATCGGGACCATCACCACCGCGGGCACGCCCGCCGCGTGCCGCTCCTCCAAGTGGTCGCAGATGTCCGGCTCGAGCCACGGGGTGCTCGGGGCGCCGCTGCGCGACTGGTAGACGAGCTGCCAGGGGTGCTCGACGCCGGTCTCCGCACGCACCGCGTCCGCGATGAGCCGGGCCACGTCCAGGTGCTCCGCCACGTACGCGCCGCCGTCCCCGTGGTCCTCGACGCGCCCCGAGGTGTCGGCGGCCGCGGAGGGGATGGAGTGCGTCGTGAAGGCGAGGTGCGCCCCTTCGCGTACGTCAGCGGGGAGATCGGCCAGGGACTTCAGGACCCCGTCGATCATGGGGCGGACGAAGCCGGGGTGGTTGAAGTAGTGCCGCAGCTTGTCGACGCGCGGCACGTCGAGGCCCTCCGACGCGAGCACGGCGAGGGACTCCGCCAGGTTCTCGCGGTACTGGCGACAGCCCGAGTACGAGGCGTACGCGCTGGTCGCGAGGACGAGCACGCGGCGGTGGCCGTCCCGGACGAGCTCGCGCAGGGTGTCGGTCAGGTAGGGCGCCCAGTTGCGGTTGCCCCAGTAGACCGGCAGATCGAGTCCGTGCTCCGCGAAGTCCTTGCGCAGGGCGTCGAGAAGGGCGCGGTTCTGGTCGTTGATCGGGCTGATCCCGCCGAACAGGAAGTAGTGCTGCCCCACCTCCTTGAGCCGCTCCTTGGGGATACCGCGCCCCCGCGTCACGTTCTCCAGGAACGGGACGACGTCGTCTGGGCCTTCTGGGCCGCCGAACGAGAGCAGCAGCAGGGCGTCATAGGGAGAGGCATCGAGCGCATCGGACATACATCCGATCCTGCCACCCGCCACTGACAGCCGGAAAACACGGTGCGTCCTGCCGTGTCGCAGCCGTAAGCTGTATGGGCCATCTTCACGCCTTACGGGAGCCCCTCCTCGCGGAGCTGTCCCGGCCCCTCAGCGGAGTCCCACGTGCCCAGCCCCTACCGCGCCATCTTCGCCGCCCCCGGCACCAAGGGGTTCTCGACGGCGGGCCTCCTCGGACGGATGCCGCTGTCGATGATGGGCATCGGCATCGTGACGATGGTGTCCCAGCTCACGGGGCGGTACGGACTCGCGGGCGCGCTCTCCGCGACCGTCGCACTCTCCGCCGCCGCGATCGGCCCGCAGATCTCGCGCCTGGTCGACCGGCACGGCCAGCGCCGGATCCTGCGGCCCGCGACCCTGGCCTCCCTGGCCGCGGTCACCGGGCTCCTGCTCTGCGCGAAGTACGAACTCCCCGACTGGACGCTCTTCGCCTTCGCCGCGCTCGTCGGCTGCGTGCCGAGCGTGGGGTCGATGATCAGGGCGCGCTGGGCCGTCCTCTACCGGGGCACTCCGCAGCTGCACACCGCGTACTCCTTCGAGTCCGTGGTGGACGAGATCTGCTTCATCTTCGGTCCGATCATCTCGATCGGGCTCTCCACCGCGTGGTTCCCCGAGGCCGGGCCGCTCATGGCCGGGGTCTTCCTCGCGGCGGGCGTCTTCTGGCTGACGTCCCAGCGGGCCACCGAGCCCGTGCCGCACGGGCGTGAACACCACACCAAGGGCTCGGCGTTGCGCTCCGGAGGGCTCCGGGTCCTGGTCGCGACCTTCGCGGCGACGGGAGCCATCTTCGGGTCCATCGACGTGGTGACCGTCGCGTACGCCGAGGACCAGGGGCACAAGGCGGCGGCGAGCCTGGTGCTCGCGGTGTACGCGCTCGGCTCCTGCGTGGCCGGAGCCGCCTTCGGGCTCATGCGCTTCAAGGGCGCTCCCGCACCGAGGTGGCTGCTGGGTGTCTGCGCGATGGCCGTGAGTATGATCCCGCTTCAACTGGTCGGGAATCTTCCGTTTCTGGCCGTGGCGTTGTTCATCGCGGGCCTCTCCATAGCGCCGACCATGATCACGACGATGGCCCTCGTCGAACTCCACGTACCCCGTACGAAGCTGACCGAGGGCATGACCTGGGTGAGCACCGGACTCGCGGTCGGCGTCGCGCTCGGCTCCTCCGCGGCCGGCCTGGTCGTCGACGCGGCCGGTTCGGACGCCGGGTACGCGGTACCCGGAGCGGCCGGGGCCGTCGCGGTGGCGGTCGGATTCCTTGGGTATCGCCGACTGAAGAAGCCGGTTTCGCAACGGGGAGGGACCCATGAGCACGGCAACGGGCACGGGCAGCGCGAAGAGCAGAGCAGCGTGGCGTAACTGGGCGGGCAATGTCACCGCACGTCCGGCCAGGGAGGTCACCCCCGCCTCGGTCGACGAGCTCAGTGCCGCGCTGCGTCAGGCCAAGGACGACGGCCTCAGGGTGAAGCCGGTCGGCACCGGCCACTCCTTCACGGCGACCGCGGCCACCGACGGCCTCCTGATACGCCCCGAACTCCTCACCGGCATCCGCAGGATCGACCGCGAGGCGGGCACCGTCACGGTGGAAGCGGGCACTCCACTGGGGCGCCTGAACGCGGCGCTCGCCCGCGAAGGCCTCTCGCTCACGAACATGGGCGACATCATGGAGCAGACGGTCTCCGGCGCGATCAGCACCGGGACGCACGGCACGGGCCGCGACTCGGCGTCGATCTCCGCACAGATCACGGCACTTGAGCTCGTCACCGCGGACGGCACGGTCCTCACCTGCTCCGAGAAGGAGAATCCCGAGGTGTTCGCCGCGGCCCGGCTCGGCATCGGCGCGCTCGGCGTGATCAGCGCGATCACCTTCGCCGTGGAGCCCGTCTTCTTCCTCACCGCCCGTGAGGAGCCGATGACCTTCGACAAGGTCACCAGTGAGTTCGACGCGCTGCACGCCGAGAACGAGCACTTCGAGTTCTACTGGTTCCCGCACACCGGCAGCTGCAACACCAAGCGCAACAACCGCAGTGCTGGCCCCGCGGCTCCGCCCGGCAGGGTCAGCGCCTTCGTGGAGGACGAGGTCCTCTCCAACGGTCTCTTCCAGGTGGTCAACTCGATAGGCAGGGCCGTCCCCGCGACCGTCCCGGCCATCGCCAAGATCTCCAGCAAGGCGCTCTCGGCCCGCACCTACACGGACATCCCCTACAAAGTCTTCACAAGTCCGCGCCGCGTGCGCTTCATGGAAATGGAGTACGCCGTTCCGCGGGCGGCCCTCGTCGAGACGCTGCGCGAGCTGAAGACGATGGTGGAGCGCTCGAATCTGCGGATCAGCTTCCCCGTGGAGGTCCGCACGGCCCCCGCTGACGACATCACGCTCTCCACGGCATCGGGCCGGGAGAGCGCGTACATCGCCGTCCACATGTATCGCGGCACGCCCTACCAGGCGTACTTCACCGCCGCCGAGCGGATCTTCACCGCACACGAGGGCCGACCCCACTGGGGCAAGATCCACACCCGCGACGCCGGCTACTTCTCGCAGGCCTATCCGCGCTTCGCCGAGTTCACGGCCCTGCGCGACCGCCTGGACCCGGACCGCCTGTTCGGCAACGACTACCTGCGCCGCGTCCTGGGCGACTGAGCGGCCGCCTACGGGGTGGGGGTCGCATCCCGCTGCGCGTCGTCGCCGCTTCCGGTGCCGCTCGACGGAGTGGGCGTCGGGGTCGGGGTGGGCGTGGGTGTGGGCGTCGGGTCCGTCTTGGAGCCGTCGCCGGAGTCCTGCTCCTTGTCGGGGTCGTCCTTCGAACCGGAATCAGAGTCCGAGTCGTTCCCGGTGTCCGGGGACTGCGAGTGCGTCCCGTTCGGGTCCTGCGAGGCGTCGCCGTCCTGCCGCGACCCGTCGTCCGTACCCGTCGACGGGCCGTCGGACGGCTGCCCGGAGGGTTCCGTCGAGGGCGTGGGCCGCTGCCCCGACGAGCCACCCCCGCCCGAGAAGCCGTTTCCGATCGTGGTGCCGTGACCCCCGCTGAAGTCCTCTCCGGAGACGATCTCGTACGTCGTGATCCCGGCCATGGCCACACCGAAGACGACCGCGGCGGCGATCAACGGCCGCTTCCAGCTTCGGACCCGCGTGCGATGAGTGGTGCCGTCGGTGAACTCGTCCGATGGGAGTGGCGGTTCGACCGGCCCGGCGGGACCCGTCTGCCGCAGGACACGGGTCGCGTCGTCCCGCGGCACCAGCTGCGTGGCGTCGACCGACCCGAGCAGCTGGGTCCTGTCGGCGTCGGCACCCGCGTCCGCGTCCGTCACGCGCAGCACGGTGGTGCGGTCGGGGTCAGTGACCGCGGGCAGCACGGTGGTGCGGTCGGCGTCAGGGACCGCGGGCAGCATCGTGCCGCGAGTGGCGTCAGTGACCGCGGGCAGCACACTCGTACGGTCGGCGTCGCCGACGACGGGCACCACGGTCGTACGGTCCGGATCGCCCGCGCCGGGCGGCACCGAGGTCGCGTCGGCGTCGACCGCTCTACCCCAGGTCGTCGTCACGGGCCCCGCCCCGGCATGCGCCGCAGCTCCCGTGTGCGCCTCCGCCCTGAACGTCTCGGCCACCGGCGCACCCGAACCATCGGTCAGCGGCACCTGCTGCACCCGCGGCTTGGCCTGCACCGCGACGTCACGTATCTGCTCGCCCGTGCGCCGGAAGAAGTGCTGGAAGATCGTGCCGCCACAGGTCGCGACCACACTCACCAGGCCGGCGCCGAGGATCGTGCCGTAGACGCCGAAGCTGGCGGCGAGCTTCGCCCCCACGACGGCGGCCACGGCGCTCCCCGCCACCTGCGGCAGACTCAGATCGAGGCGCCGCTTCTCCGCCGACTCCTCCTGGCCCTTGGATTCCTCGCCGGAATCCGGCTTTTCACGCATCTCCGACCCTTACCTGCCTTTCTCGACTGACTGCACGAGAAAGGGACGTATGGGTGAAGGGGTTAGTTCCGTTTCTGGAGATTCCGTGAAGTGTGCCACTCATGCACCACCCTGCCCGGGTATCCAGGTGCGTCAACTCCCGCCCCCCGTGAGAAGTTCGGCGGCGCGGCGGACCACCCGCGTGGCCCGAATGGAGTACTGTTGCGAGCCCTGGGTCCGGTCTCCCACCTGGGTGCCCGGGGCCTTCCAGGACCTGCCGGGAGGGGGCTCGCTGCACAGGGTGACCAAGATGGTCACTGAGAGTTGCGAAATGGTAACCGTGCCATAACGGCGACCTAGGGCCCATGCCCGACACGCCGGGCAACTCGGCAAGGTTGTGGCAGGCTGCACCCGGGCAGGCCACACTCGACTAGCGGAAGCAGCGACGCACGTGACGTCGGCAGGCACCACCCGGGAGGTCCCCATGCCCGAACTGCGTGTCGTGGCCGTCAGCAACGACGGCACACGGCTGGTGCTCAAAGCTGCGGACAGCACGGAGTACACACTTCCGATCGACGAGCGGCTGCGCGCCGCCGTGCGCGGTGACCGTCCGCGCCTCGGCCAGATCGAGATCGAGGTGGAGAGCCACCTCCGCCCCCGCGACATCCAGGCACGGATACGTGCCGGTGCGAGCGCGGAGGAAGTCGCCTCGCTCGCCGGAATCCCCGTCGATCGCGTCCGCCGCTTCGAAGGACCCGTGCTCGCCGAGCGCGCCTTCATGGCCGAGCGGGCCCGGAAGACTCCCGTGCGCCGTCCCGGCGAGAACACCGGACCCCAGCTCGGCGAGGCCGTGTCGGAGCGGCTGCTCCTGCGCGGCGCCGACAAGGAATCCGTCCAGTGGGACTCCTGGCGCCGCGACGACGGCACCTGGGAGGTCCTGCTCGTCTACCGCGTCGCGACCGAACCGCACGCCGCGAGCTGGACGTACGACCCGCCACGGCGGCTCGTGCAGGCCATGGACGACGAGGCGCGCTCGCTGATCGGCGAGACGGACGACATCGCCGCGCCCGAGCCGAGCTTCCCGTTCGTGCCGCGCATCGCCCGGCTGCCCCGGGACAGGGCCTCGCTCGACCGGCCGCTCGACCGCGCCCTGGACCGGCAGCTGGAGCGCCCGAGCGCGCCGCAGCCCCCGGAGCCTCCGGAGGAAGGCGTGGCCACCGGCGCGACAGCGGCCGTGTCCGAGTCGGAGCGGGACTCGCTCACCAGCCTCCTCGAGGCGGTGCCGAGCTTCCGCGGCGACATGATCGTGCCGGAGCGCCCCGCGCTCCCGCCCACGGACCTGCCGCCCGCCGAAGAGGCCGAGCAGGACCCCGAGGCCGAGGAGCCGCCCGCGGCGTCGGCCGGAGCGGGTGCCGCGTACGCGGACGTCCTGATGCCGCGCTCGGTGGCCAGCCACCGCGACCGCCTCGTCGGCACCACCGACCGCCAGGCGGAGGCCGACGGCGTCCGGCCCGGGCGGCGCGCGGCCGTGCCCAGCTGGGACGAGATCGTCTTCGGCACGCGTCGCAAGAAGCAGGAGTAGCAAGTAGCAAGTAGCACTCGGTCATACGTCGTCGGGGGGAAAAAAACCGCCGGGCGGGGGAGGGAAAAAAAAACGACACCCCCCCCCCCTCGGTCCGGACCCCTTTCGCCACACACGGACCCGCTCC
>NZ_JBVIHP010000001.1:484899-577715 GCF_055570235.1 Streptomyces sp. NPDC031274
ACCCTCCTCGAAAAAAACAAAAAAAAACAAGAAACCCCCCCCCCCCCCCCCCCCCTCCCCCCCTCCCCCCCCCCCCCCCCCCCCCCCCCCCCCCCCCCCCGACGACGTATGAGCCGCCCGCTACTGCGGGTCCGGGCCCTTGGCCACCGGACGTGACTCGTCCGACGACCACTGGGACCACGAGCCGACGTACAGCGACGCCGGGATCCCCGCCACCGCGAGCGCGAGCACCTCATGGGCCCCGGACACACCGGAGCCGCAGTAGACGCCGACCTCGGCCGTGTCGGACGCGCCCAGGGAGTTGAAGCGGTCCGCGAGCTCGGCGGCCGGCCGGAAGGTGCCGTCCGCCGTGACGTTCTCCGTGGTCGGCGCGGAGACCGCGCCCGGGATGTGGCCGCCGACGCGGTCGATCGGCTCGACGTCACCGCGGTAGCGCTCGGCCGCGCGGGCGTCCAGGAGCAGCCCGGAGCGGGCGAGGGCCGCCGCGGCGTCCGCGTCGAGGAGGTCCTTGGTGTTCGTCTCGGGGACGAACGAGCCCTCGGCCGCCGGGCGCTCGTCCCCCGCCGCCAGCGGACCGCTCCACGCCGAGAGCCCGCCGTCGAGCACGCGCACCGAGGAATGCCCCGTCCAGCGCAGCAGCCACCAGGCGCGTGCGGCGGCCCAGCCCTGCCCGCCGTCGTACACGACCACGTCCCGGTCCGCGAAGACCCCGGCCGCCCGCATCACCGCTCCGAAGCGATCCACATCCGGCAGGGGATGCCGTCCGGCCGAGCCCGCCTCGCCCGCGAGATCGGCGTCCAGGTCGACGAAGACGGCGCCCGGGATGTGCCCCTTCTCGTACTCGGCCCGCCCGTCGAAGGCGGGGGCGCCCGCTGCCTTCGCGGTGCTCAGCTGCCAGCGGATGTCCAGGAGTACCGGCGGGTTGTCGCCCGCCAAGTCGCTCGCGAGTTCGGATGCGGAGATGATGGCATTCATGGGCCCATCCTTGCGTACGAGGTGGCCGCTTCTGCCAGGTCCGGCTAGCCTGCTCCGCCGGAGACCACCGAACCCATTGCGTACACGGCCGGGCACGCCGTGTACTTCTTGACGACACCACTTACTTCTTGAACGACACCACGTGCTTCTTGACGACATCACCGAGCAATCGCGCGTTAACGGATGAGAAACGGCAAACCGGGCATCCTCTGAGCGGAGCCGGGCAACGCGGCGCGGCCAGGGCGCGCGGTGCCGCAGGTGGTGCAAGCATCTGCACGGGCGGGCAAACGCGCGATATGGGTACGCGTGTTCGAAAGCGGAGCCGAGCGGCCACCATGACAGGCCGAGGAGAGAGTAACGATGACGGAGGTACGGGGGTCGACGGGCCGGCGTGACGGCTCGGAGGCCATCGGTCGCGCGCCCGGCACACCCACCTGGGTGAGCCTGATGGCGCATGGCCTGGCCACGACCCAGGAGTTCTACGGAGCGTTGTTCGGCTGGGAGTTCCGGCCTGGCCCGGAGCAGCTCGGGCCCTACGTACGGGCGCTGCTCGACGGTCACGAGGTCGCCGGGATCGGCCAGCTGCCTCCCGACCACCATCTGCCGATCGCCTGGACGCCGTACCTGGCGTCGGAGGACGTGAACGCGACCGCCGATGCCGTGCGGCACTGCTGCGGCACGATCGGCGTCGGCCCGCTGGACGCGGGTACGGCCGGGCGCCTCGCCATCGCGGTGGACCCCGCTGGCGCGGTCTTCGGCATCTGGCAGGCGGCGGAGCACCTGGGCGGCGAACTGGTCGGGCACGCCGGAGCGCCCGCCTGGAACGAACTGGTGACGGCGGAGACTGCGGACGTCGTCAAGTTCTACGAAGCGGTCTTCGGGTACACCGAAGAGGCGGTCGTCCCGTCCGAGTCCGAGTCCGACTACGTGACGTTCCAGGTCGACGGCCGGCCGGTGGCCGCGGTGCGCGGCGTGGGTCAGGACCTGCCGCGGGACCGGGGTCCGCACTGGATGACGTACTTCGAAGTCGCCGACGTGGACGCTTCGGTGGAGCGGGTCACGGAACTCGGCGGGCACGTCATCGAGGCCGCTCGGGCGGGCATCCATGGGCGGGTGGCCACGGTCGCCGACCCGGAGGGCGCGGTCTTCGCGCTCGTACGATCGGGTTCCTGACACTCGTACGGCCGGAGTCCCGACACTCGTACGGTCGGGTGCCTGACAAGGGATATTTAGCGCCACGTGTTGGCCAGAATCTCACTGTGAGAACTTCACCCCTCAACCGTGAGAGGGCCACTGTTTCCGGCCTCTGTCGCACACGAGTATGACGTGCCACAGAGCAAGTCCGGATCGGCACGAAAGGGCAATACGTTCATGACCCTTGTCATGCAGCACCGTTTCGAGCCCGTACAGCAGCACGCCGCCCCGAGCACCAGGCCGCAGCGCCCGCGCCTGGTGATCGAGAACCTGAGCGACGCGTTGGGGCCGGGCGTCGCCCTGGCCTCCATCTGCACCATCGCCGAACCGCCCGCTCCGAAGACCCCCGCTCCCGAGGCGCCCGGGACCGAGCCGGCCGAGAACCGTCACCCCGAAGTGCGCGGGTGGCTCACGGCATGAATCTCACCGGGGGGTGGAAGGCCCGTCCGTCGCTGGGGAGCGACCGGACGGGCGTCGGATTCAAGCTTCATCTGCGCCCGGTCGTCGTACCGGGAGAAGCCACGTATCTGGTGTCGCGGCTCGGTGTGACCGCTCTGCGCGGCGAACACGCCGAGCTTCTGGTGCCGTTGCTCGACGGCACCCGCGATCTGGCAGGCGTCCTGCGCGACGCCGCACCGGGACTCGACTCCGAGTCCGTCATACGGTCGCTCGACGACCTCACGACGGCCGGGCTGCTACGCCTCCACCCGCTTGCCGTGCCGTCCGCTCCGGCGGATGGCACGGCAAGCGCGGCGGCCGAGGCCTACTGGGATCTGGCCGGACTCGACGGCGGGGCGGCGGCCGCCCGGCTGCGGAGCGCGTCGCTCCGCCTTGAAGTGCTCGACGACATCGATCCAGAAGCGGTCCGCACGGCCTGCCGGGCCTCCGGACTCGCCCTCGCCCCTGAGGGCGCCGCCGCCGACCTCACTCTGGTCCTGTGCGACGACTACCTCGCCCCGCGCCTGCGCGACCTGGACACCGCGCACCGCGCCCAGGGCACACCGTGGCTGATCGCCCGGGCCTGTGGCGCGGAGCCCTGGGTCGGCCCGGTCTTCCGGCCGGACGGCGGGCCCTGCTGGACCTGCCTGGGGTCCCGGCTCTCCGGGCACCGGCGCGCCGAGGGCCCGGTGCGGCGCGCGCTCGGCATCGACGGGCCGCCGACCAGGCCCGCCGCCTCGCTCACCGCGGGCCGCGCCATCGCCCTGAACCTGGCTGTCCTGGAGGCCGCGAAGTGGCTCGCCGGGGTCCGGGACGACTCCCAGGGGCAGCTCCACTCCTGGGACACCCTGCGGATGCGGGGCCGCAGCCACCGGGTGGACCGGCGTACGCAGTGCCCCGTCTGCGGCGACCCCGGCACCGTGGCCGCGTGGGTCGAACGGCCCTTCGTCCCCGCCTCGCGCCCCAAGGCCCCATCGGCGGCGGGCGGCGGGCACCGCGCGCTGACCCCCGAGCAGATGCTGGCCAGGCACAGCCACCTCATCGACCCGGTGACCGGCATCATCAAAGAGATCAGCCGCGCGCCACGCACCCCGGAGGGGCTCAACTCCTGCATATCCGGGCCCAACCTGGCCATGAGCGCACACACGCTCGGCGGGCTGCGGGCCGGGCTGCGCGCGCTGAGCGGCGGAAAAGGGCTCACCGAGACGGAAGCGCGGGTCAGCGCCCTGTGCGAGGCCGTGGAGCGCTACAGCGGAACCCGGCACGGCGATGAGCCTGTGGTGCGCGACACCTACCGCGGCCTCGGCTCCGAAGCCGTGCACCCGAACGCCTGCCAGCTCTACGACGAGCGGCAGTTCCGCGACCGGGAGCGCTGGAACGCACGGTTCTCCAGCTTCCAGTACGTGCCGCGGCCCTTCGACGAGGACCAGCCGACGGAGTGGACACCCGTGTGGTCCCTGACCTCGGGCACCCGCCGCCTGCTGCCCACCTCGATGCTCTACTTCACCCATGGCGAGCCGACTTCGGACGGTCTGTACGCCGACTCCAACGGCAACGCGGCGGGCAGCAGCCGCGAAGACGCCCTGATCCAGGGCTTCTTGGAGCTGGTCGAGCGGGACGCGGTGGCCCTGTGGTGGTACAACCGCACCCGGCAACCGGCGGTCGACATCGACGCGTTCGCCGAGCCGTACGCCGATCGGATCCGCACGGCCTGCGCCGGCCTGCGTCGCGAGCTCTGGGTGCTCGACCTCACGTCGGACCTCGGCATCCCGGTCTTCGCCGCCCTGTCCCGGCGCACCGACAAGCCCGCCGAGGACGTGATCTTCGGGTTCGGGGCGCACTTCGACCCTCGGGTGGCGATGCGCCGGGCCCTGTCGGAGCTCGGCCAGCTGCTGCCCACCGTGTGCGACGCACGGGCGGACGGCACCGGCTACGCGCTCACGGATCCCGAGCCGCTCGGCTGGTGGCGCCGGGCCACGATCGCCAACCAGCCCTATCTGCGGCCCGATCGCCGACTGCCCGCGCGCGCGGCGGAGCACTGGAGTTACGTCCACCGCGCCGATCTCCTCGACGACGTGACAGCGATCACCGCACTGGTGCGGGAGCGAGGGATGGAGCTCCTCGTGCTCGACCAGAGCAGGCCGGACCTTGAAGTTCCGGTCGTGAAGGTAGTGGTACCGGGCATGCGTCATTTCTGGGCACGGTTCGCTCCCGGACGGCTCTTCGACGTACCCGTGGCCCTGGGCCGACTCGACTCACCGACCTCGTACAAAGAGTTGAATCCCGTTCCGCTCTTCGTCTGACCAGGCACTTCCACCGGAACTCCGGTCAGCGAACTCCGCCTTGAAAAGCGACTTTTGAGTACTCATGCGAACTCTTACGCGGTTGTCATGGCCTTCACATATCATCCGCAGACAGACGCGCACAGTTGCGAGAAGAGGTCGCGAACGGTGGTCAACCAGGATCGGTTCGACATCGCTGACAGAAGCAACGGTGAGCGCGACAGGGGCAGTGGGGAACCCGGGACCGCGACCGGGTCACCACTGCCGGAGCAACGGACACCACTACTGGAGAGACGGACACCACTGCCGGAGAGACGGTCGCCGCTGCCGGAGAAATACAGCCGGGATCTGCCGGCCCCCCGGGTGGCCCACGTCATCCTGGTGATGGCACTGCTCAGCTACACCGTCGTCACCATGCTCAACATCCTGGGCGCGGACATGCCGGGCCCTCAGGAGGGCGTCGCCCTGGTGTCGCTCGCCGCCATTCTCGCCCTGCAGCTCAGACACTCGGCGCCCGGTGCCAACCGGGCGCCCCTGTGGCAGCGCTGCCTCACCCTGACCGTGCAGGCGCTCCTCACCTACCTGCCCTTCTTCATCTTCAGCGCCGAGTGGGGCGCCATGGCGGGGTTCCTCGCCGGGTCGCTGCTGCTCCTGCTGCCCGCTCGCATCGCCTGGAGTCTCTACGCGGTGGTCGGGGCGAGCCTCTCGCTGCCCGCCGCCCTGGAAGGCCGGTCGGTGCTCGTCGTCGTGTACCTCTGCCAGTCGACGCTGCTGACCGGCCTGGTCACGTACGGGCTCTCCCGGCTGAGCGAGCTGGTCAAGGAGGTGCACACGGCCCGCGACGAGCTGACCCACATGGCCGTGACCGAGGAACGGCTGCGCTTCGCACGGGACTTGCACGACCTGCTCGGTTTCAGTCTCTCCGCCATCACGCTGAAGAGCGAGCTCATCCACCGGCTCATTCCGCAGCATCCGCAGCGCGCCAGAGAAGAAGTCCAGGACGTCCTGTCCGTGGCGCGCGACGCGCTGGCCGATGTGCGCCGAGTGGCCCGAGGGTTTCAGGACATGTCCCTTGAACAAGAGATCAGTTCGGCCCGCTCGGTGCTGAACGCGGCCGACATCGGGACGAAAGTACAGGTCTCGCTCGGCAGCGTCAGTACGCAGACGTCCTCGGTCCTCGCGGCGGTGCTCAGGGAAGCGGTGACGAATGTACTGAGGCACAGCAAGGCGGACAACTGCAGCATCGAAGCCGTTCAACTGGACGGCAATGTCGAGCTGTTGGTCGCCAACGACGGGGCCGACCCGGATCATCACGAGCACTCTCCGCACGGCGGCAGCGGCCTGATGAACCTGGAGGTGCGGGTGCGGGCGATCGGTGGAGAGGTGAAGGCCGGGCGGGTCGACGGCAGCCGGTTCCGCCTGCTGGTCGTGGTCCCGGCCGAGCAGGATCAGCAGGAATAGCCCGACAGGACACGACAGGACAGACAGCCCGACAGGACACCTTTCCCGGCCGTTGAACGCTCAGGGCTCCACCGCATAGTCGGATCTGACCGCCCAGTTGATAGAATCCGGCCGGAATTCGCTTATTACGGGGGGGCCGTGATTCGGATACTGCTGGCTGAGGACATGCACATGGTCCGCGGCGCGCTGGTCGCGCTGCTCAATCTCGAAGCCGATCTCGACGTGGTCGCCGAAGTCGAGCGGGGGGACCAGATCGTCGCCATGGCCCTTGAGGCCAAGCCCGACGTGGCGATCATCGACATCGACCTGCCGGGCCTCGACGGCCTGACGGCCGCGACCCATCTGCGGGAGCGGATGCCCGAGTGCCGCACGCTCATCCTCACCAGCCTCGGCCGACCGGGCACGCTGCGCCGGGCGCTCGCCGCGCATGTGTCCGGCTATCTCCTCAAGGACGCCCCGCCCAAGGAGTTGGCGGAGGCGGTGCGGCGGGTCGCCGCGGGCCAGCGTGCCGTCGACGCACAGCTGGCGCTGGCCGCCTGGGGCGGCGCCGAGAACCCGCTGACGGAGCGGGAGAACGAGGTGCTCAAGCTGGCCTCGCAGGGGGCGGAGGCGCCCGAGATCGCCACCCGGATGCACCTGACGACCGGCACGGTCCGCAACTACCTGACGACGGTCGTCTCCAAGCTCAACGCCCGCAACCGCGTCGACGCGATCCGCATCGCCCGCGATTCCGGCTGGCTGTACTGAGTGCCGCGGGTCTGAGCGTTGCCGGACGGAGTGTCCCGGTCCAGGAATGTCTAGGAATCCGCTCCGGAGGCCGGTGGGTGCACCGGCTTCGCCATGCCCGCCGCCACCAGGTAGCGCAGGATGCCGTCCGTCACCTCGGGGTGCAGCGGCAGGGCCTCGGTGGCGGCGTCCGGGGTGACGGGCCAAGCGAGCATGCCGACCACCCAGACCGCTTCCGGGCGGTGCAGCACCACCCGGTGCAGTGAGGCGGCAGACTCGAGCGCGACCCCCGCGGCGTCCAGCGTCACCCTGACGTCCCGGGGCAGCCGGATCTCGTCCTCGGCCTCGAGCTCGTCGGGTGAGAACGTCGCGAGCCGGGACTCGGGTGACACCGAGAGGAGCGGCCCCTTCAGGTCGTCGAGTCCCAGGGTGCGCACCGTCAGGTGGGAGAGCCGACTCAGCGTGGGCAGGAGCAGCAGGTAGACGCTGCCCTCCGGGTTCGCCTTGGCGTTGGCGGGCAGAACAGGGCCCAGCTCCATGCGGCGCAGCGCCTCGCGGACGATCGGGTCGGGGTCGATGAGCTCCTCCGTGCCGAACCGGCCCGTGAGCACCACCGCGTCACCGGTGGTCTCCACGACGACATCCTCGCTCAGCGACCACAGGTGCAGCGGCTGCCTACCGACAGGATTCGGCACGGCGAGCCCCCTTCCAATGGGTGGTCGGCCACCGAGTATCCGGCAGCCGGACATCGCGGAGACAGCCACGGTTTCATGGCTCGCACATGAAGATCTCATAGGTGATCGGCACGTTCCGGTCTCCCCCGGATTTTCCCCGTCCGCTTGCCGCTTTGCCCGGTCACAAGGACCTCTCCCTACCGTTCGCGACAGTCAGCTCACTGCGTCCACGTCTGATCCACGTCTACGGGAAGGGGGACGGCCGGTGGCCGTTCATACAGTGGAGAGCAACGAGTCCCCACGCTCCGGGAGCAAGGACGTCCGCCGTCTGGACCGGGTGATCATCCGTTTCGCGGGTGACTCGGGTGACGGTATGCAGCTCGCCGGCGACCGGTTCACCTCGGAGACGGCGTCCTTCGGGAACGACCTGTCGACGCTGCCGAACTTCCCCGCCGAAATCCGTGCCCCCGCGGGGACGTTGCTCGGAGTCTCCAGCTTCCAGCTGCACTTCGCCGATCACGACATCCTCACGCCGGGCGACGCGCCGAACGTGCTTGTCGCGATGAACCCGGCCGCCCTGAAGGCGAACATCGCCGATGTGCCGCGCGGCGCGGAGATCATCGTCAACACCGACGAGTTCACCTCGCGAGCGCTGCAGAAGGTCGGCTACGCCTCAAACCCCCTGGAGGGCAACACACTTGACGCCTACCAGGTGCATCCCGTTCCACTGACGACACTCACGGTCGAGGCACTGAAGTCCCACGGTCTTTCGCGCAAGGACGCGGACCGGTGCAAGAACATGTTCGCGCTTGGGTTGCTGTCGTGGATGTATCACCGGCCGACCGAGGGGACGGAGAAGTTCCTGCGGTCGAAGTTCGCCAAGAAGCCGGACATCGCGGAGGCGAACATCGCGGCGTTCAGGGCGGGTTGGAACTTCGGTGAGACGACGGAGGACTTCGCGGTCTCCTACGAGGTCGCCCCGGCCACCGAGGCGTTCCCGGCCGGGACCTACCGCAACATCTCCGGGAATCTCGCACTGTCCTACGGGCTGATCGCGGCCGGCCGGCAGACGGGGCTGCCTCTGTTCCTGGGTGCGTATCCGATCACTCCGGCCTCCGACATCCTGCACGAGCTGTCCAGGCACAAGAACTTCGGGGTGCGGACCTTCCAGGCCGAGGACGAGATCGCCGCGATCGGTGCGGCTCTCGGCGCCGCGTTCGGCGGTTCGTTGGCCGTCACGTCCAACTCAGGGCCCGGGGTGGCTTTGAAGTCGGAGACGATCGGGCTCGCGGTGTCGCTCGAACTGCCGCTGCTGATCGTGGACGTCCAGCGGGGCGGGCCGAGCACGGGGTTGCCGACCAAGACCGAGCAGGCGGATCTTTTGCAGGCGATGTACGGGCGCAACGGCGAGGCGCCGGTACCGATCGTGGCGCCCCGAACCCCGGCCGACTGCTTCGACGCCGCGATCGAGGCGGCCCGCATCGCGGTCACCTACCGCACCCCCGTCTTCCTCTTGAGCGACGGCTATCTGGCCAACGGCTCCGAGCCCTGGCGCGTACCTCAGGTCGACGCACTGCCCGAAATGCTGGTGCAGTTCCCGCAAGGGCCCAACCACGTCCTGGACGACGGGAGTGAGGTGTTCTGGCCCTACAAGCGTGATCCGCGGACCCTGGCCCGCCCCTGGGCGATCCCCGGCACGCCCGGCCTGGAACACCGTATCGGCGGGATCGAGAAGCAGGACGGCACGGGCAACATCTCCTACGACCCGGCCAACCACGACTTCATGGTCCGCACCCGCCAGGCCAAGATCGACAATATCGACGTCCCGGATCTGGAGGTCGACGACCCGGGCGGCGACGCCACGCTGCTCGTCCTGGGCTGGGGCTCGACGTACGGCCCCATCACCGCGGCGGTACGCCGACTGCGCCGCCAGGGACAGCCCATCGCCCAGGCCCACCTGCGCCACCTCAACCCCTTCCCGGCAAATCTGGGCGAGGCACTGCGTTCGTACGACCGCGTGGTGATTCCCGAGATGAACCTCGGGCAGCTCGCCCTGCTCCTGCGCGGGACCTACCTGGTCGATGTGGTCTCCCACACGCAGGTCAACGGGATGCCGTTCAAGGCCGAGCAGCTCGCCGCCGTACTCCAGGAGGCCCTCCATGCCCACTGAGGCACTCACCCTCATCCCCAAGTCCGAAGTACCCCTGTCGGCCAAGGACTTCAAGTCCGACCAGGAGGTGCGCTGGTGCCCCGGCTGCGGCGACTACGCCGTCCTGGCCGCCGTACAGGGCTTCATGCCCGAACTCGGCCTGGCCAAGGAGAACATCGTCTTCGTCTCCGGCATCGGCTGCAGCTCCCGCTTCCCCTACTACATGAACACCTACGGGATGCACTCCATCCACGGCCGCGCCCCCGCCATCGCCACCGGACTCGCCTCCTCCAGGCGGGACCTGTCCGTCTGGGTCGTCACCGGCGACGGCGACGCCCTGTCCATCGGCGGCAACCACCTCATCCACGCCCTGCGCCGCAACGTCAACCTCAAAATCCTCCTCTTCAACAACCGCATCTACGGCCTCACCAAAGGCCAGTACTCCCCCACCTCCGAAGTCGGCAAAATCACCAAATCGACGCCGATGGGCTCCCTCGACGCCCCCTTCAACCCCGTCTCCCTGGCCATCGGCGCGGAAGCGAGCTTCGTGGCGCGGACCGTGGACTCCGACCGCAAACACCTCACCAGCGTCCTGCGCGAGGCCGCCGAACACCCCGGCACCGCCCTGGTGGAGATCTACCAGAACTGCAACATCTTCAACGACGGCGCCTTCGAAGTCCTCAAGGACAAACAACAGGCCGAAGAAGCCGTCATCCGCCTGGAACACGGCCGGCCCATCCGCTTCGGAGCACCCCTGGAGAACGGCTCCGGCTCCAAGGGCGTCGTACGCGACCCGGCCACCGGCGACCTCAAAGTCGTCCCCGTCACCGCCGAGACCGAGTCCCAGATCCTGATCCACGACGCGCACTCGACCTCCCCCACCCTGGCCTTCGCGCTCTCCCGCCTGGCGGACCCCGACACCCTGCACCACACCCCCATCGGCGTCTTCCGCAGCGTCGAACGCCCGGTCTACGACACCCTCATGTCCGACCAACTCGACACCGCCATCGAACACAACGGCAAGGGCGACCTCGCCACACTCCTCGCCGGCAACGACACCTGGACCGTGGAGCGATCCTCATGACCTATGTCATCGCCCAGCCCTGCGTCGATCTCAAGGACAAGGCCTGCGTCGACGAATGCCCCGTCGACTGCATCTACGAGGGCCCCCGCAAGATGTACATCAACCCCGATGAATGCGTCGACTGCGGTGCCTGCGAACCTGTATGCCCGGTCGAGGCCATCTTCTACGAGGACTCGATGCCGTCTGAGTGGGCCGGATACGCCACCGCCGACCAGGAAATCTTCGTCTCGGGCGAGGTGAGCGGCGGAGCAGGCGCCGCGGGGCCGCTGCCCGCCGACCACCCCGTCGTCTCGGCGGAGCCCGTCAAGGCGCCCAACTGACGCGCTGACCGCACCCCTTGCACGGTACGACGCGAGCGGCCCTTCACCCCGATGGATCACGGGGGAAGGGCCGCTCGGCGTGGAGCAGTGGAGCAGTGGGGCTGTGGGGCAGTGGGGCTGTAGGGCAGCCGGAGGGGGTGCGGTCAGGCGGAGCGCGGGAAGGTGCCCGGGGTCTGCTGCCGCGTACCGCGCACCGAGGGGTGGCGGCTGCGCAGCATCCGTCGCCACTGCTCGGCGCTGTACTGAGCCGGTTCCGTGGTGGCGATGAAGTCCCGCAGGACGTTCTCGAAGCGCTGCGGGTCCGTACGGAACGGGAAGTGGCCTGCCTCCTCGAAGATCTCAAGGCGGCTGCCGGGCATGGCCACGTGGCCGAGTCCGGCGTGCGTGGCGGGCACCACCTGGTCGCGGCCTCCCCACACCAGCATCGTGGGCATTCCCCCGGCCAGATAGCAGCGGTCGAGCATCGTGCCGACCTGGCCGCGCCAGTCGACGACGGCCCGCAGCGTCCTGATGAAGGCGCTGCGCGAGGTGCCGTCGGGCAGCGCGTCCACCACGCGCAGCAGGTCGGGGGCGTCCACCCCGAGGCCCGTGTCGAGGAGCCTCAACGCCTTGACCGCGATGCCGAGTTGGGTGCGCATGGTCGGGAGGCCCAGGGCCATCAGGAGCAGTTCGGCGCCGGGCAGCGTCGCCGCGCGCAGCAGCGGCGTCACCTGGCGGCTGATCCCGCCGGTGCCGACGAGCACCAGCCGCTCGCACCGCTCGGGGAACTGGTAGGCGAACTGCATGGCGACCGCGCCGCCGAGCGAGTGCCCCACCAGGGTGACCCGTTCGATGCCGAGCACGCCGAGCAGGTCCCGCATCCCGTTGGCGTACGCGGCCAGGGAGTAGTCGGCACGGGGCTTGTCGGAGGCGCCGTGGCCGAGCAGGTCGGGGGCCAGGACCCGGTAGTTCCGCGCGAGTCCCGGCATGATGTCGCGCCAGGTGTCGGAGGAGTCGCCGATGCCGTGGATCAGCAGGATCGCCCGGCCCTTGCCGGCCATCCGGAAGGCCCGCCGGTGGCCGTGCACAGTGCGATACCGCATCCGGATGGCCGAGCTGTTGCCGCGCTGCTCGGAGCCGCTGTGCGAGGTCATGGTGTGCTGCCTCCCTCGGGGGCGCGGTGACGCCGCTCGCCCGGTCGTTCGCCGGGCGGCCGGAACGCCGCGGCGGGCCGGTGGTGGACGGTGGTCAGATCGCTTTCGGTCACCCCGAGCGAGGCGAGGCTCTGCCAGGGCCGGACCGTTCGGGACGTACGCGAGGGCTTCGACGAGTCCGTCATGACGGGACCCCTCCTCGGGTGGGCCGATCGGATCGGGGGGACTCGGTGGGTCGGGGGGACCCGGTGGATCGAGAGGACCCGGTGGACCGGGAGGAACCGACGGACCGGCCGGGCCGGATGGTGGCGCGGACGCGCTGGGCGAGGCGTCGGCGCAGGAGTGAGGAGAACAGCCAGCGCCGCATCGCGCCCAGATGTGCGGGAGAGCCGTGCACGTCGTCGAAGACCTTGAAACGGGCGTCCTCGGCGAACCGGCCCAGGAGCGCCTGTTCCCCGGCGGGGATGATCTCGTCCCGGCTGCTCGCCACGTACCGGACGGGGACCCGCACGGCGTGCAGCTCCTGCGGGGTGAGGGCGAACCGCGGCAGGAGTGCGCGGAGTTCGGCGGTGGTGGCGACGCCGGTGAGGCGGCGCAGGGTGTCCGCGGTGATGCCGGGCACCCGCGGCCACCACTCCGGGTCGGAGAAGAACTCGGACACGGGGGCGCCCACGGTGAGGACCTGGCGCACCCGGCGATCCCGTGCGGCCGCCCGCAGTGCGAGATGGCCGCTGAAGCTGAGCGCGAGCATCGAGGTGTCGTCCACCGCCGCACGGCCGGAGAGCCGGTCCATCAGGAACGTCAGCATCCGCCACGAGTCGGGGGCGTACGGAAGGGTGTTCTCGCCGACGCCGGGCAGCTCGGTGACGACGGTCGCGAAGCCCAGCTTGCGCAGCACCGGCAGGAACGGCGCCCACTGCTCCTTCACGCTGACGATGCCGCCCATCACCACCAGGAGCGGTCGCGGGCGTGGCGCGTCGAGCCCGGAAGCCCAGCAGCTGAACGTGCCGTCCGGGTGCTTGAACTCAAGGCGTTCGATGCCCTGTTGGCCCTTGCGCCAGCGGTCGAAGGTGTCCACGCACAGCCGCTGGGCGAGGACCCTGTCGTCGTCCGCGTGGTACGGGAAGCGGGCGAGGGCGTAGTGCCTGCAGGCGTCCAGGAGGTCGCCGCGGCCCGCCGCTGCCGTGCCCTCCGCCGTCCACACGGCGGCCCAGGACGCCGGGTCGCCCGCCGTGTCGTTGTCGATCCGTGCCAGCACCCCGGTGGCGTGGTCGGGCGCCATGCCCTGGCCGCGGGCGTGCAGGCTGGCGAATTCCTTGAGCTCTTGAAGATGGTCCATGACTCCCCGTTCCGTCAGTGGATGGCACCGTCAGGGCGCCGGAAGCCGAAGCCGAAGGCACGGTCCACCGCGATGTGTGTGGTCCAGCCGAGCCCCGCGAGCAGCAGCGCCCTGTTCGCCGTGAGAACACCCGCCGCGACGGCGGCGCCCGCCAGGCGCGGGTCGTGCAGGGTGTTGTAGAAGCGGACCGAGTCGGGCGAGAGGTGGCCGGGTCCCGCCGGCGGCGTCGCGCCCCGGTGGAAGAGGGCGACGTCAGGGGCGACGAGCGCGGTCCAGAAGGTCCATCCCACCGCCCCGCCGAGCGCGAGCCCGGTGCCGAACGCGGCGGCTCCGGTGACCGCGCTGAGCGCCCGCCCGGTGGTGGTGCGCCAGGTCCAGCGGTCCAGCGGTCCGCCGGGACGGGGGGCGGTTGAGCCGGGGCACCGGCGGTCGGCGCGTGCGCCGCCGTCGTCTGGGGGTGGGGTTCCCTCACCCGGAGATCGGCCTTCATGGAGCGTCTCCTCTCGCGGTCACCTGCGCGGCTTGTCGGGTCTGCCGCCAGTGTTCCCGCGGGTGCTTGGGGCCCGCTTGTACGCGGCCGGGCCCCGTCACCACCAGTCGCCGGCCGCGTCCTCCTTCGTCTCGTCCTCGCCGAGCACCTCGGTGAGCGCGTCCATGATTCCCGCGTCGAGGGCGGTGCCTGCCGCCGTGTCGTCCGTGGGGCCGAACCCCGCGTCGCCGACGGCCACGCTGACGGTGTACATGCCGTCGATCTCGTACGTACGGAACGTCCACTCGCCGTCCGAGCCGGGGCTGCCGTCGGGGCGCAGCACATCGGTGGACGTGCCGTCGGTCCGGAAGCCGAAGTTGGTGAAGCGGAACTGCATGCCGAGGCCGATCGCCTTGCTGTACGCCTCCTTCAGTGTCCAGAGGCGGACAAGCGCCGGGTCGCGTTTCTCCGGCTCCATCGCCTCGATCTCCGCGGCCTCGTGCGGGGTGCACATGTGCCGGTCGAGCCCCGGCCCGTACAGCTTGCGGTCGGCGCTCTCCGCGTCGACGCCGATGACGCCGCCGGTGGCCAGGCCCACGAGGAGCAGATCGTCGGTGTGACTGAGGCTGATGTGCACGCCGTCGTAGCCGCGCAGATAGGGCCGTCCGGTGTGCGTGTAGCCCAACTCGACCGCCTGCGGCGGGACATTGAGCGCCGCCGCGGCCGCGAACTTGAGCAGCACCCGGGACGAGGCGAACCTGGTCCGCACGTCCGGGTGCGTCAGCTCCAGGAAGCGCGCCCAGTCCCGGCCGAGCAGGGCCCGCAGGCGCGGCCCCCTCGCCTCCTCAGGTCGCCAGTCGCCCAGGCGGGCGTAGAGGATCGTGCAGGCGTGCCGGTCCAGGTCAGCGCGGACTCTGCTCCAGTCCCCGCCGGGTCCCGTGATCACGATCGGCTCCCCGATGGTCCGGTGGGCTGGTCTGCCCGCTGGAGCCGTCATCAAAGGCCTCCATGGTGTGGTGGAGATCGGTCAGCAGATCGGCTGCCGTCCCGCCGTCGATCACCCGGTGGTCGAAGGTCAGGCCGAGCCGGAGCACGGGGGCGGCGGCCACGGAACCGTCCGCGCGGATCACGGGCCGCTGCGCCACCCGCCCCGCGCACAGGGTGACGGCGGTGCCGCCCGCCGAGTGGAAGCCGTCCACCGAGCCGTGCCCGAGTGAGCTCACCGAGACGGTGCCGAAGACGGCGGGCCGCTTCCCCGGGTCGCGCAGTGCCGCCCGGAACGCGGTGCGGGCCAGGGGCAGCGGGAGGCGTCCGAGCATCCGGACGCCCTTGAACTCGGGCAGTTCGGCGGCGTCCTGCCCCCGGTAGCGGTCGACCTGCTGCTGTATCTCACGCAGCCCGGCCCGCTCCAGGTTCGGTACCAGGGCGGACAGGACGGTCCGCTCGCCCTCCACCTTCCGGTCGAGGGCGAGTTTCGCGGTCACCCCCTCGAACCGGACGATGCGGGGCGCGCGCAGCATCCCCGGCCAGCCCGGTGCCATCACCGCGTTGGCCTCGGGGTGCCGCTCCAGGGCGCGGCCCGCCGCGAACAGCAGATACGTCACGTACGAGTAGCGCAGGCCGCGGGCCCGGGCTTCGGCCCTGTGCTCCTGGATCCGCGTCATGTCGATGTCGGTGTCCAGGTGCACCGGGCGCTGGCCGGCCGCCCACTCCAGGAAGAACAGGGTGTGCCGACGGCGCCGCTCCACGACGGTGCGCGCCCCGAGCGCCGTGGCCTTGCTCATGCCGGCACCGCCAGGTCGTAGATCTCCTTCAGGCTGCGGGCCTCGAGGATCTTGCCGACGGGGACGCCGTGTCCGGTGGCCACTTCCAGGGCGGTCACCAGTTTGAGCAGGTAGAGGGAGTCCCATTCGGGGAGTTCGTCGAAGTCCGCCGTCACCTGCTCCGGCTCCAGGGGCATGCCGATCTCGTCGCGGACGAGTCGGGTGAACGCGTCGAGGGTGAAGGTGCTCGCAGGGCTGGTCATATCTTCTCCAGGGCGAATCCGGCCTTGATCCATTTGCTTGACTCGACGGCGACCGCCAGGGCCTTCTCGCCCGGGGACATCTCGCCGAGGAGCTTCTCCATCTGCAGGAAGGGCAGGGCGTTGCCGTTGTTGCCGGTGTCGGCGACGCAGGACACCTCGCGCGCGGTCGGCAGACCGAGCTCTTCGGTGATACGGCGCGTCATACGGCCCGACAGCTGGGGCGGCAGCAGGTAGTCCAGGTCATCCGCCTCCCAGTCGAGTTCACCGAGGAGTTCCCAGAGGATCTCCACGGCCATCACGGGCACGCCCTCCTCGATGGCCTTGTAGTCCTCGGTGAGCGCCTGCCGGTCGTCGTGGCGGTCGGCGAGCCCGAACCACTCGATCACCTGCCCGGCCTTGCGGCCGAGGCCCGTGAACCGGTTGAGGACATGGCGCACCGCGATCCGCTGCCCGGCGGGCTCAGAGGTGAGCACGGCGGCGCCGGCCCCGTCCCCGAACAGCACGAAGTTGACCAGGTCGCTGGGGGCCGCGTCGGAGAAGTCGCGCCGCACGTCGAGGTGTTTGCTGCACACGTCGCCACCGATGACCAGACCGGTGCGGTACTGCCCCGAGGCGATCATGGTCTGGGCCAGACTGAGCGCCTGCACGGCGCCCGCGCAGCCCGACTGCAGCTGGAAGGTGGGCACTTGGTCGAGGCCGAGCTGGTCGGCGACGTCGTTGACCGTGGCCGGCATCAGGGTGTCGGGCGTCGCGGTGCCGAGCACGATGAAATCGATGTCGGAGGCGTCGACGCCGTCCGCGTACAGGGCCTTCTCGGCGGCGCGGGCGCACAGGTCGGCGAGGGACCAGCGGACCTCGCCGGTGGCCAGGTCGCGGGCGAAGTGCCGGGTCTTGGTGCCGATGAAGACCTCGATCCACTCCTCGTTGACGCCGAGCATCTTGGCAAGCGACGCGTTGTCCACCGGGTCGCCGGGCAGGGCGGTGCCGATGGACGCGATATAGGCGGTCGGGGTGGCCTCGGTCTGCGGTTCCTGGCTCATGCCGTCCTCTCTTCGTGGCCGGGTGCGGCGGCGTCGATCTCGTGGAGGAAGCTGACGAGGTCGCCGATGGTGGCGAGCCGCGGCAGCAGATCCTGGACGCTCACCGAGTCGAGCCCGGTGAGCCGTTCATCCAGCCGGGTCTTGAGCTCCATGACCATCACGGAGTCGAAACCGAGGTCTTCGTAGAGCCGCAGTTCCGGGGTGAGTTCGTCGGAGCTGTATCCGCCGACCTGCCCGACGGCCTCCAGGGCGGCAAGCGCCACCGGGCCATCGGCCTTGCCGCGGCTGACATTGAGTACGGCGACGGCGCCGGACTGGGGCTCCTGGGTCCCCCGGCCACGCTCCGGCTCGGTGACCTCCGGGGCCGGCGCGACGGATCGGGGTGCGGCGCCGCGCGAGGGGACCCGCGCCGCCCAGTAGCGGTGCTGATCGGAGAAGGCGTACGACGCCAGCTGCTGCGGTACGCGGTCCCGCTCCTCGTACACGGCGTCCCAGTCCGGGTCGAGGCCGCCGCGGTAGAGCGCGGCCAGGGCGTCGGCCAGGTCCTGACCGCCCGAGTCCTCGGCGGGCACCGGCGTGACGTGGGTGGGCTCCGAGCCGGGCCGCGCACCGCCGAGGGCGCGGACCATCCGGGACAGGACGGGACGCGGTCCAGTCTCCACCAGGTGGCTCGCCCCGTCGGCGAGCAGGGCGGCCGCCGCGTCGGCGAACAGCACCGGGGCGCCGATGTGTTCCGTCCAGTACGCCGCGTCCATCGCCTCCCCGTCGAGGACGCGACCGCGCACCGTCGAGTACACCGGAATCTCGGGCACCCCGCCGCCGACCTCGTCGGCCAGCGCCGCGAAGCGTTCGACGACCGGCTCCATGAGCGGCGAGTGGAAGGCGTGCGAGACCTGGAGCCTGCGGGTGCGCACGCCGTCCGCGGTCAGTTCGGCCTCGATGCGTTCCAGGGCGGCAAGATCGCCGGAGAGGACGGTGGCCTGCGGGCCGTTGACCGCGGCGATGCCCACCGACGGCTCCGCGGCCACCCGCTCCTCGACCGATTCGCGCGCGGCCCGCACCGACAACATGCCGCCGCCATCGGGGAGTTCCTGCATCAGCGCGCCCCGCGCCGCGATCAGCCGCGCCGCGCCGTCCAACGGCAGAGCCCGGGCGAGGACGGCCGCCGCGTACTCGCCGACGCTGTGCCCGAGGAGCATGTCGGGCCGCACGCCCAGCGCGTCGAGGGTGCGCCCGATGGCGTACTCGACGGCGAACAGGGCGGGCTGGGTCCACCGGGTCCGGTGGACGGCGTCGATGTCATCGGATCTGCCGAGGAGCAGATCGCGTACGGAGCTGCCCGTGTGCGGCAGGAGCGCGGCGTCGGCCTCGTCGAGGAAGGACCGGTACAGGGCCGAGTCCCGGTAGAGGCCCGCCGTCATCGCCGGGTACTGGGAGCCCTGCCCGGTGTACAGGAACGCCGTCTTCGGGCGGCCCGCGGGCGCCGCGGTGAGGCGGGCGAGCAGGTCGTCGTCCGCGGCGGCCTCCCGCAGCCGGGTCACCAGCTGCGGCGTGTCCACGGCGGAGACGGCGAACCGGTAGCGGTGGCCGCCCTTGACGTGGTTGCTGGTCCAGCCGAGCGCCCCCACCGGCACCCGCCGTGCCGCGGCGGCGTCCGCCTGGGCGAGCAGGTTGCGCCGCAGCGAGTTCACGCCCGGCGCGGTGAGGGTGAACACGGCGGCGGCGAGCCCGCCGGGTGCGCCCGACGGCTGCGCCGGCCTGCCCGCGGCGGCGGGCGCGCTCTCCAGGACGGCGTGTGCGTTCGTGCCGCCCATACCGAAGCTGCTGAGTCCGGCGACGACGCCCGTCGCGGGCAGCCGGAGCGGGGCCTTCAGGAGCCGGAGCCCGCGCTCGCGCAGCTTCAGGCCGGGGTTCTCCTTGGCGGCGAACCTGCTCGCGGGCACGACCCGGTGGTGCAGGGCGAGGGCGACCTTGATGAGACCCGCGATGCCCGCGGCACCCTCGGTGTGCCCCAGGTTGCCCTTCACCGAGCCGAGCGCCATCGGCTTGCCCTCGCGCCCGGCGTGATGGTGGCCCAGGGCCTTGATCTCCATCATGTCGCCGAGTGTCGTGCCGGTGCCGTGCCCTTCCGTGAAGGTGACGTCGGACGCCTCCACCCCGGCCCTGCGGTAGGCCGCGGCGAGCACGTCCTGCTGCGCCCAGCGGTTGGGCGCCGTGATGCCGTTGGAGCGCCCGTCCTGATTGACGGCGGTGCCCCGGATCACCGCGTACACGCGCTGTCCGTCGGCGACCGCGTCCTTGAGCCTGCGCAGCACGACGACGCCGACGCCCTCACCGCGACCGATGCCGTCGGCGTCCGCGCTGAACGGCTTGCAGCGGCCGTCCGGCGCCGAAAGGCCCGCCTGCGTGTAGAAGATCGAGAGGGCCGGGGTGAGCGCGACGTTGACACCCCCCGCGAGCGCGACGTCGCTCTCCTCGGACAACAAGGAGTTGACCGCCAGGTGCACGGCCACGAGCGACGACGAGCAGGCGGTGTCGACGGCGAGCGAGGGTCCCTTGAGGTCCAGGTGGTAGGAGACCCGGTTGGCGGTCATGCAGTAGCCGTTGCCGGAGCCGATCTGCGCGGTGACGTTGTCGTAGTCGGTCAGGTGGAGCTGCGCCCACTCGTTGCCCATGATGCCGACGAAGACGCCGGTGGCCGATCCGGCGAGGCGGTGCGGGGCGACCCCCGCGTCCTCGACGGCACGCCAGGCGCACTGCAGGAGCAGCCGCTGCTGCGGGTCCATGGCTGCCGCCTCGCGCGGCGAGATGGTGAAGAACTCGTTGTCGAACGCGTCGGGGTCGCTGACGAAGCCGCCCTCGGTGGTGTTCGTGTGCCCCGGTGTACCGGCGGCCGAGTGGAACTCCTTGGCCTCCCACCGCAGCCGGGGCACCTCCCCCACACCGTCTCCCGAGCGCAACAGCAGGTCCCAGTAGGCGCGGGTGTCCGGCGCCCCCGGGAACCTGCAATCGATGCCGACGATGGCGATGGGTTCCATCAGCTGGAGCCGCCTTCCACGGCCGCGAACTCCGCGAGGAGGTGGTCGGCGAGCGCGTGCACCGTCGGGTAGTCCCAGGCGGCGGTGGGTTCGAGGACGAAGTCGAAGTCCTCCTCGATGTCGCCGCACAGGCCGAAGGCGGCCACCGAGTCGAGGCCGTACTCGGCGAGCGGCACGGCCGCGTCGATCTCGGACGGCTGTCGCTTGAGGTACAGGGCGATGCGCTCGGTCAACCAGCTGGTGAGCGACTCACGGGTGTGTCCGGCGAGGGAAGTGGGCATGGTGCACTCCTTGGTTCGGCGATGAGTTGCTCGGGGTCAGCCGGCCAGCGGCGTGTTGTAGAGGTCGAAGCTCCTGCGCTGGTGGAACCGGTGCAGTACTTCCTCGTGCAGCCGGGCGTCGACGGCCGGCGGCAGGTCCGGGGGCTGCTGGCCGAGACGGCGCGCCAGGCGGTGCAGCACGGCGGCGAGCCAGGACGGGTCGGCCAGGAACATGTCGTCGCCGGAGCGGGCCTGCTGCCAGACGCCGATCGCGGAAGCGGCGGCGAGGAGCACCGCGTACCGGTCGGCGAGGGCGAAGGTGGCGGGGCTCGCCAGGGCGGTGCGGTTCTCCGGGGCGAGCGCGAGGCTCGCCTCCTGCAACTGGCGCAGCTCGTCCATCATCTTCAGGGCGGTCCCGTGGACCGCCCGCTCCTCGGGCGTGGAACTGGGCAGTTCCTCCACGGCGGCGACGAGGGTGGCGCTCAGCGCGTCGCGGCCGCTGGCGAGCTTGAGCTTCTCGAAGGGAATCTCCGGCAGGTCCTCGCGCAGCCGGAACAGCGACGCCGGCGCCGGTTCCCCCACGAACCAGGACCGCCGGGCGAGGCGGGCCAGCTGGGGGATGATCGTGGCCTGGCAGGCGGCGGAACCCGCGTGGCCGAGGCTGAGGACCGGCAGGTCCCTGATGTGCTTCTGGAAGATGCCGAACTCGCCCTCGCGGACGTAGAAGCGGGCCCCGAGGACGATCGACAGGTCGTGCATCGTCTCGGTGAGGATCTTCGGCACCAGGTACTTGGTGGCGGCCGCGTAGACGCTGGTCTCGTCGGGCAGCAGATGCACCGCGCGGGTCGCGGCCAGCGAGAGGCTGTCGCAGGCGAGCAGGTCGAGGAAGGCCCCGGACAGGGTCGCCTTGGCGTGCGGGATGTTCATCACGGACTTGCGGTACAGCTCACGGCCGAGCGCGAACGAGACGACGGTGCGCAGGCTGGTGTCGGCCGCGCCGAGCGCCATGCCGGGCACCGCGCTGCGGGTGATCTGGAAGGCGCGCAGGGCGAGTTCGACGCCCTTGCCCCTCTCGCCGACGAGCGCGTCCGCGGGCACCGGGGTGTCGTCGAAGTGCAGCCCCGACAGGTGGCAGCCGCGTACGCCGACCGCGTCGTACCGCGGCAGTACCCGGTAGCTCTCGGCGTCGAGGCCCGCCCGCTCGGCGAACACGACCGAGTGGCTGCGGCTGCCGGGGGCCGGGCTCGTGCGGCTGAAGAGGACCCAGGCCGCGGCCCGGTCGGCGTTGTTGATGACCTGCTTCTCACCGGCGAGCAGATAGCCTCCGCCCGGCCCTTCCTTGGCCTCGAACTCGTTGCGTACGAAGTCGTTGCCGTGCGCCAGTTCGTGGTACGCGACCGAGACCTTGCCCCCGTCGAGCATGAGCCGGGCGAGGCGTTCGCGCTGCTCGGCGGAGCCGGCCGTCCACACGTTGACGCCCGCCATGAACGAGGTCACGCCGTAACCGAGGCCCAGGGTGACGTCGCGGCGGAACACCTGGCGCATCACCCGTACCAGGGTGTCGATCCGCTCCAGGCGGCCGCCGTGCTCCCGCGGCACGAAGTCGGCGTTGAGCACCGCCTCGTCGAGGACGCGCTCACCGGCCGCGGAGATCTCGCCGGCCTCGTCGGCCTCCAGGAGCCGGGCGTACGAGACGGGGTTCGTCTCGTCGTTCGGGTCGCCGAGACGTTTCTCCAACTCGGCGACGCGGGCGACGACCCTGGTCTCCTGGTCGGTGGCGGGGGCTCCGGGTGCCCCCTGGGGCAGGGAACCGGTCAGCATGACGTCCTCTCGTTCTCGCCGTGGGTGGCAGCGGCGTTCGCAGCGGTGTTCTCGGGGGTGGGCGAGGCCGGTTCACGCTGCTCGATGAGCGAGAACAGGCGGCCCTGGGCGCGCGCGGACCGCAGCTCGGCGAGCAGCGCCTCGTAGGTCTCCGGCTCCGAGTCGTCGGCCGTGCCCGGGGAGTCGCACTCGCCGAGGCGGGTGAGGACCCGGTCGAGCGCGGCCCGCAGCCACAGCGCGTCCCGCCACAGCGCGGCGCCGGCGCCCTCGGTGAGCCGGTCCACGTTCTCGGTCCACAGGCCGAGGACGGCCGCGCCCGCGTAGCACAGGGTGTAGCGGCGGGCGGTCTCGAAGGCGGCCGGGGGGACGTCGGTGACGACGCCCTGGTGGGTCTCCATCTCGGCGTGCACCGTGTCGGTGACGGCGAGCAGCCGCCTGGCCGCCGCGACGGCCGGCCACAGCTGGGGACGGGACTGCGCCCGCCTGGTCAGCTCGGCGAGGTTGCCGGCCAGACCCGCGATGATCCCGCTTCCGCGCCGTGCGACCACGCAGAGGCGTCCCGGGTCGAGCGGAGGCAGCGGCACGCTCAGGTCCTGGGCGGCCGCGGCTCCCGCCGTGTCGCCGGTGCCGCGGCGGTGACCGCGTACCAGCGAACGGAACTGGTTCACCACGGAGTTGAGGTTCACCAGCGTGTTGCCGTCGAACAGGCCCACGATGCGGTGGTCCCGGTCGAGCTTCTGGAACCGGCCGTGCGCGTACACGTCCTTGAGGAAGGCGCGGGCGCCCAGCAGCCGGGTCAGTTCGGTGAGCACGCCCTCGGTGCCGGAGGGCAGCAGGTACTTGGTGACCGCGGCCGTCAGGCTCATCTCCGCGGTCTGGGTGTGCACGGCGCGCGAGGCCACCAGGGCGAGCGCCTCGTGCAGCAGTACGTCGGCCGCGGCGGTGCCCAGGGTCCTGCGGGCCTTCGGCAGCTCGATGAGCCGCCGCCCGTAGAGCTCGCGCTCCTCGGCGAAGTCCAGGGCGATGCGCAGCCCGTGGTCGCCCGCGCCGAGCGAGAGGGCGGCGCACATGGTGCGGGTGAGCTGCAGCGCCTTGATGACCGTCTCGACGCCGCCGCCCTCCGCGCCGACCAGGGCCCGGCGCGGCACCCGGGCGCCGTCGAAGGCGATGCCCGAGATGTCGGCGCCGCGGATGCCGTGGGTGTCCACCTTGGGCAGATGCCGGTAGGTGGCCTCGGCCAGCTCCCGCTTGTCGACGAGCAGGACGCTGAAGCCGCGCGGGCCGCCCGCCGGGTCGGTGCGGGTGAGCAGTGACAGGAGCGAGCCGCGCGTGGCGTTGTTGATGAGCCACTTCTCGCCGCTCACCAGCCAGCCGTCGCCGTCGCCCGGCGTTTCGGCCGGGCGGCCGCTCACCTCGCACGCGAGCAGGTCGCTGCCGTGCGCCCGCTCGGTGAGACCGAGCGAGACCGGCACCCCGGCCCGGATGTCGGCGCCGAGCCGCTCGGCCTGCTCGGCACTGCCCGCCACCCAGACGCAGACGCCGCCCAGGTAGGTCTTGCCGTGGCCGATCGCGGTCGTCAGGTCGCGCCTCGCGACGGCCCGCAGGAGCTGGAGCAACTGCTCGTAGTCGTCGAGCTGTCCGCCGTGCTGGACCGGCACGTAGTAGTCGGAGAGGCCCCACTCCTGAAGGAGACGGCAGATGTCCGCGGGAAACTCCTCCTTCTCGTCGAGCTCGGTGCAGCGCTCGTACGAGAAGGTGGTGCGCGGGTCGTTCGGGTCCCCGAGGAAGGCGTCGAACTCCTCGGCCAGCCGGTACGGCGGATGCTCCATGTCAGGCTCCCGGAACCAGCGGGCGGTCGATGGCGTCGGCGACGAGCTCACGGACCGCGGGCTCGAGAACCTCGTACAGCGGGGTGATCTGCCCCTTGAGGAACAGCTGCTTCATCAGGGTGCGCTGGATCTTGCCGCTGGTGGTCTTGCGGATCGTGCCGGGGCGCACCAAGAGCACGTTGCCCGCGGGGATGTTGAACTCCCGTCCGATGAAGCCCTGGACGCTGGTGGCCAGGGTGCGCAGGTCGGTGGCGACCTTGCTGGTGCGCACCTCCTGCACGATGATCAGGTGCTCGCGGTCGGTCTCCACGGCGAAGACCGAGCCCGCGCCGATGCCGAGGGCCTTGTCGGTGCCCTGCACCGCCCGCTCGATGTCCTGCGGGTAGAGGTTGCGGCCCGCGAAGATGACCAGTTCCTTGAGTCGGCCCGTCACGTAGAGCTGGCCGTCCTCGATCACGCCCAGGTCGCCGGTGCGCAGCCAACCCCCGGCGTCCGTACCGCCGTTGCCGTTGGATATGGCCGCGTCGAAGATCTCCTTGTTGGTCAGCGGGCGCTTCCAGTAGCCCTCCGCGACGCTCTCGCCACGCACCCAGATCTCACCGACGGACCCCTCGTCGCGCTCCTTGAAGGTCTCCGCGTCGACGATGCGTACGTCGAAGTCGTCGGGGTTGATGACGCCGCTGCTGACCAGGGTGCGGCTGGGCGTGTCCTCGCGCGGGTCGGCGAGCTCGCCGGACTCCAGGGCCTCGGAGTCGACGCCGAGGACGACGGGCCGATTGGCCTGCGGGGTGCCGGAGACGAGGAGCGTCGTCTCGGCCATGCCGTAGCAGGGGAAGAACGTCTCGGGCCTGAAGCCCGCGGGGGCGAAGCGCTCGGTGAAGGCCCGTATCGTCTCGGCCCTGACGGGCTCGGCCCCGTTGCAGGCCACCCGCCAGCTGGACAGGTCGAGGGTGGCGAGCTGCTCGTCGGTGACGCGGCGCAGGCACAGGTCGTAGGCGAAGTTGGGTCCGCCGCCGATGGTGACCTTGTGGTCGCCGATCATCTGAAGCCAGCGGTGCGGCCGCTTCAGGAACGACACGGGCGACATCAGGGCGGCCGATGCGCCCAGGAACAGGGGTTGCAGGATGTGCCCGATCAGGCCCATGTCGTGGTAGAAGGGCAGCCAACCGCCGTAGCGGGTCTCGGAGTCGCCGCCGGCCGAGTTCCTGATGGCCTGCTCGTTGGCGAGCAGGTTGCGGTGCGAGACCATGACGCCCTTGGGGTCGCTGGTCGAGCCCGAGGTGTACTGGAGGAACGCGAGGTCCTCCGGGGTCAGGGACGGCGCGGTCCAGGCCGCCGCGTCACCGTGGTCGGGGGCGTCGGTGGCCAGGCACCGCACGTCGGTCATGTTCTCGGCCGCCAGCCAGGCCGTGATGTCGGGGGCGTTGACCGAGTCGGTGAGGACCGCGCGCGCCTCCGCGTCGCGCAGGATCCCCGAGACCCGGGTGAAGTGGTTGCCCTGCTCGGTGGGGAGCGGCGCGGGCACCGCGACGGCCCCCGCGTACAGGCAGCCGATGAAGCCCTTGACGAATTCGAGGCCCGAGGGGAACAGCAGAAGCACCTGGTGCCCCGAGGCCCCGTTCTGCTGCAGCCAGGCCCCTATCTTCCGGGCTTCCAGGTCGAGTTGGCGATACGTCAGATGCTGGGGGGCCGAACCCTTGGCGTCGTCCGGCAGAAAGATGAAGGCGTCCTTGGAGCCGAGCGCGTCGGTGCGCGCCAGGACCAGTTCCGTAAAGGTTCGGAAGGCTGTCAACGTCGTTCCCTGACCTTTCGACGATCCGACGGCACAGCGCCGGGCGTTGGTCTTTTCGGACAGTTCGATGCTGCGGCGAACGGCTTGGGTGCCGCTTGTGCGGGGGCTCGGCGCGCTTGTACGGCCTCGACGCAGGCACGCCGGGTGGCGGCGTCAGGCGAAGTCGGCGTCCAGGGCCAGATGTCCGGGTACCGGTGGGACGTCGCCGAGCCGGTGGACGAACTCGAGCCCGCCGTCGGCTGTTTCAGCGGTGGTCTCGAAGCCGAGCGAGGGGTAGAAGCCGCGCACCCGGTGGTTCTTCGCGGTGGGGCGGTAGCTCGCGTGCACGGCCGCCGCCCCGGTGTCACGGGCGTGCGCGAGGAGCGCGGACACCGCCGCCTGTTCGATGCCCCGGGCGAAGACCCGGCAGCTGAGGAGCATGTTGTCCAGGTGCAGGGCGTCGCCGTCGCGGTGCGCGAAGACGGCCCCGATCACGCCGTTGTCACCGAACTTGTCGCGGGCGCGCAACGCCAGGACGAGATGGTCCGGGTCGGTACGCCGCTCCTGTACGTCGGCCTCCTGCAGCCTGCGGGTGGTGAGGTTGAACTGGTTGGTGCGCAGGGTGATCTGGGAGACGCGGGCCACTTCGTGGTCGCGTACGGGCGACATCTCCAGGCGGATGTCCAGGGCCCGCAGATAGTCCTCCATCGAGCCCGAGCTCTCCTGGAGGTCCTGCCGGTCGGCCTCGGAGCGGTACTGCCCCGATCGCAGCCGGTCCTCGGCGGTCAGGGAGCGCACGTCGAACCAGCCGTCGGCGAGCAGCCGGTCCACGTGCAGCGCGGGCTCCTCGTCGAGCCGGACCACGGCGACCTCCGGCAGGCCGGCCGCCACGAGGCCGCACTCGAAGGGCGAGTCGTCGGCGAACACGAAGCTGTCCACGCCGAGGTTGAGGCGTGTGGCGATGTCCCGCAGATTCCCGTCCTTGGGATCCCAGTTGGCGTTGATCCGCGTGAAGTCGGCCTCGCGCAGCGTCATGTCGGGGTGGTCGCGCAGCACGTCGACGACGGGCTCCCGGTCGTTCTTGCTGCATACCGCGAGCAGCACGCCCTGGGCGCCGATCTGTTTGACGGCGCGCTGGAACTTGCCGAACGCCTCGCCGCGGTAGGTCGTCGCCGCGGCGATGCCGTCCGCGCCGTCGTCGCCGAGAATGCCGTCCCACAGGGTGTTGTCGAGGTCGACGACGAGGACCTTCTTGGCGCGCCCGCGCAGCGTCCGGGCGAGGTGCCCGATCTCCCGCGCGTACCGCCCCAGGAGCTCCTCGCCCAGGTGGACCTTCGCGTACGCGGCGAGCCTGCTGTCGCGCACCGGGCCGCCGTCGGCGATCAGCGGGTCCAGGTCGACCACGTGCAGGCGCGGGTGTCCGGCCGCCAGACGCAGCAGCCCCGCGTTGAACTCGCGCCAGCGCAGCGAGAGCTCGGCGCGCGAGGCGTGGTCGACGAGCTGGTGCGTGTGGCCACTCAGGAGGGGCAGGGTGTTGAGGACCAGGGTGCCGGGGCCGTGCTCGGTGTAGCGCCCGACGAGCCCGGTGAGCTGCTTCAGCTTGCTGTCGAGGACCGCGGCCAGGTCCGCGATCTGCCAGGGCAGCGGGAGCTCGTCGAAGACGACCTGCGCGTCCAGGACGCACAGGGCGAGTTCCGTGCCGGGCTCGTACAGCGGGCTCGACGTGTCCTGGAGGTCCCGCAGCCAGGAGTCGTACTCCGCGTCAGAGATCCGCACCGGTATGCCGTGCCGGGCGAACTGAGCGGTGAGCGCCGGGGGCAGCGCGTCCAGCATGCCGTGTCCGGTGAGCGCCACGGTCGCCGGTGCGGCGCCAGGGTGCAGCTCTCCGATGCTCTCCGGCGAGACCCGGGCGAGCAGCCGTCCGGCGCGGGCAAGAGCCGCGAAGTCCGCGTCATGGCCGGTGAGTTCGGCGAGGAGGGCGGGCACCGCCGGGTACTCGGCCGCGATCCGTCCTTCCTGGTGCAGGGCGCGGAGCCGGTCGAGCGGGCCCAGCCGCTCCGCCTCAGGGGTCGTCACTGCTGTGGTCACGTTCCGCTTCTCCTGTCGCTCGTGCAGCAGCCACACGGAGGGACACCGCCGCCGCTCGTGGCCAGTCACCGTGTGCGGGAGACCTAAAGGGCCGGTTGCACCCGGGCCGCCGGGCGGGTGGCGGAGGCGTCGCTTCAGCGAGCCGCAAGCGCTCGCGCGCACGCTGACGTACCTGCACGCACGACCACCCGGAACCTGCACGCACGGCCCACCCGGAACATCTAGTCGCCCCCGGCCACCCCGGCCCGGCATGCGAGGAGACCTCATGAAGACCGACTCGGCTCCCGAGCGGGGCACCGCTCACGCGGGGGCGTCCGCACCTGCCGCCACCGCCCCGCCAGACCCCCGGCGCTGGTGGGTGCTCGGAGTCATCTCCCTTGCCCAGTTCGTCATCGCCATCGACTCGTCCGTCGTCAATGTGATGGGCCCCAGGCTCAAGGAGTCCATCGGCCTGTCGACCACCGGCCTGCAGTGGGTCATGAACATCTACGTCCTCCTCTTCGGAGGCCTCCTGCTGCTCGGCGGCCGGCTCGCCGACGTACTCGGCCGCCGCCTTGTCTTCCTGGCCGGTCTCGCGCTGTTCACGCTCGCCTCGCTGGGCGCCGGACTCGCCGATTCGGAGGGCGCGCTGCTCACCGCGCGTGCACTGCAGGGCATCGGCGCCGCGGCTCTGTCGCCCGCCTCGCTGTCCATCCTGGTGACGGTGTTCCCCGACACCAAGGAGCGGGCGAAGGCGTTCGGCGTGTGGGGCGCGGTGATCGGGATCGGCGCGAGCACCGGGACCATCATGGGCGGAGCCATCGTCAACGTCGACTGGCGCTGGGCGTTCTGGATCAATGTGCCGGTCGGCCTGGCCGTCGGGGCGGCCGCCCTCGTCCTCGTCAAGGCGCTCAGGCCGTCGGGCGAGCGGCCCGCCAAGGACCTGGCCGGAGCGGTCACGGCGACCGGCGGTCTGCTGCTGCTCGTGTACGCCATCGTGACCTCCGGCGACCACGGCTGGACGGACTGGCGCACCCTCGGGGCCTTCGCCGTCGCGGCCTCGCTGCTGATCGCGTTCGTCGTGGTGGAGGGGCGCAGCAAGGCGCCGCTCGTGCCGCTGCGTCTTTTCCGCTCGCGTTCGGTGGTGGCGGGCGGCCTCGGTGAGTTCCTCACCGCGGCGATCATGATGCCGATCTTCTTCCTCCTTCCGCTGTGGATGCAGGGCGTCCTCGGTTACAGCCCGCTGCGGACCGGTCTGGCGTATCTGCCGGTGAGCATCGCGCTGATGGTCCTCGCTCCCCTCGCCTCCACGCTGATCGGCAGGACGGGGCCGCGGAACATGTACCTGGCCGGTACGGTCGCGCTCGCGGGCTGCGTCGTCATGCTGATCGGCCTTCCCGTGCACACCGGCTACTGGAGCTTCCTCCTTCCGGCCACCACCCTGTTCGGCGTCGGCCTGGTCTTCTGCCTCATCCCGACCCCGGTCGTGGGCACGTCGGAGGCGACCGACGAGGACGCGGGGACCACTTCCGCGCTGCTCAACGCCTCGACGCAGATCGGCGCCGCGTTCGGTATCGCCGTCGCCGTGACGGTGCTCAACAACAAGACGGCCTCGGAGGCGGCGCACGGCGCGAACCCTGATGTCGCGCTGGTGAACGGGCTGCAGTCCGCGTTCACGGTCCTCCTCGTGTTCCTGGTCCTGTCCGTGCTCACCGGGCTCTTCGGCTTCCGCCGCGGGCCCCTCGCCTCGGCCGGCCCGCAGAGCACGGCCGGGGGTGCCGCCGAGGGCACGACCGGCGCCGAGGACGTCACCGGGGCTCCGGCGGTCCAGACTCCCGCGCAGACCGTGGGCTGAGTCCGTCCCCGTACGCCGCTGTGGCCCGCCGCCCGGTCATCCGGGTTGCGGGCCACAGCGGCGTACGGGGCGGGGGTCAGCCGCAGGCGTCGTGGAGTTCACCGAGCCGCAGCGCGACGCTCTCGGCGACGGCGGCGCCGGTCAGCGAGGCGCCGCCGACCGCCCCACCCACTGCCTCACCCACCGACTCACCGCGCGCCTCACCGCCCGACTCACCGACCCCGGCGAAGGACAGCGCACCGTCCCGCACCGTCACCGAAAGGGCGTGCTCGGCGGCGAGTTCACCGAGCCGCGCGGGGAGCGGTGTGGTCCACCCCGGGTCCACGACGGTCACCCCCACGCCCCGGTCGTCGAGCAGCCGGGCCGCCTCCAGGCAGATCCGGGCCATGGATCCGACCGACACGATGAGTACGTCGTCGGGGACCTGCTGCGGCGCACGGCACAGCACGTCGAGTCCCCGGTCATGGGCCACGGCCTCGATGTCCGGGCAGACGGGCCCTTCGGGGAAGCACACCGCGGTGGGCGCGTCCGCGGTGCCGAGGGCCTCCCGCAGCCGCGCCCGCAACCGCGCCCCGTCGCGCGGCACCGCACAGCGCACACCGTCCGGCAGCCCGGCCGGGGACGGCGCCCCGTCGAGCACGAAGGTGGTCCCGTGCCCGCGCCCGACCGAGGGCATCGGCACCCCGTCAGGAACGGCGAGCACGGGGTGCAGCCCCCCGGCGGCCAGGCCCGCCGCGCAGTGGACGGCGTGCTCCCGGGTGCCGCCCGTGGCGAAGGCACGCTCCGGGTGGATCGCGGCGAACTCCGCGAGGACATGGGGAAGCCGGTGGGCGGCGCTCACCGCGACGACGTCCGGCTGCTCCACCCCGGCCTCGGCC
Organism: Streptomyces sp. NPDC031274; assembly: GCF_055570235.1. Taxonomy (NCBI): domain Bacteria; kingdom Bacillati; phylum Actinomycetota; class Actinomycetes; order Kitasatosporales; family Streptomycetaceae; genus Streptomyces; species Streptomyces sp. NPDC031274. The sequence goes on from NZ_JBVIHP010000001.1 coordinate 515,729, forward strand.
AGCTCCTCGGCGAAGACGGCCGCCCACGACCGCGAGGGCAGCACACCGAGCCGCCCGGCCCTGGCCCGCCCCGGGGTCACACAGTGCACGACCGCCGGGCGGCCCGCGTCCCTGGCGGCGCGCAGCGCGGATTCCAGCCGCGCGGGGCTGCGGCCGTCGACCGGCCCGGTGTGTTCGAGACCCGGCCCGGTGAACGCGTCGTACAGGCTCGCCCCGACGAGGGGAGCACGGCGCAGAGCGCCCCCGACGATCCGGCCGGTGATCCCGCCACGCGCACCCCGGTGCGGCCCTCCTCCCTCGGCGACTTCCCCGTGGACCACGACGACGATCCGCAGTTCGGGGGTGCGGGCGAGGGAGTCCAGGGCCTCACGGGCCGCGTCGGTCGCGAGGGTCGCGCCGTCCACGACGGCGATCGCGTGCCGGTCGGTGCGCCCGCCGAGCAGGAAGGCGCGAGCGAGCCCTTCGGCGTACGAAAGGGCCCGTACACCCAGGGGGTTGTCCGACCCGGCGGCGCCGGAACGCCCCATGAACTCACGGCGTTCACACAGCAGTTCATGGGCGTACGACAGCTGAGGGCTTCCCCAGACCACCTGATCCCGCGCGGAGTCGAAGACCCGGTGCAGCGCGATGCCCAGCTCGACGCCGGTGTCCGCACCGGGGTGGGCGGCAAGCGACTCCCGGACCTCCTCGGCCAGTGCGGGCAGTCGCGCGGGTCGCAGGGCGCGCACGTCATGGGGGCCGTACACGTCGTCGAGCACGAGCGGCCACGGCTGGGTCTTCGGCATCACAGCGCACCTCCTGATCGGGTCGCGGCCCGCTCCGGCGACCCCTCACGGTGGCACGCGGGGGCGTACCGGGACAGTGATCCGGACACGGGCCGGACCGTGCGTGCGCGAGGGCCGGACCATGAGGAATTCATGGTCCGGCCGCCTTGGTGCCGAGTCGGGGCCGCGCCGTCAGGCGGCGACGGGCACCCGCGCGTACTGACGTACCAGCGGGGCCAGTTCACCCAGGAACGCCTCCTCGTGAGCCCGGACGAAGAAGTGCCCGCCCGGCATGGTCCGCACCTCGCAGCCCCGCCCCGCGTGCCGCCGCCACGAGACCACCTCGGGCACCGAAACCAGCCGGTCCCTGCGGCCTGCGAACAGGTGCAGCGGCACCCGCAGCGGCTCGGAGAGGCACGAGGCCGCGTCACCCGTGCACAGCAGCAGGTCGTCGCGGGCCACCGGAAGGAGGGCGGCGAGGAAGTCCGGGTGGTTCAGGAGCACTTGGGGTATTCCGCCGAGCGCGGCCAGGCTCTCGATCAGCTCCTCGTCGCTCGCCTCCGGGCGGGCGATCTGCGGCGCGGGCAGGTGCGGTGCCCGGTAGGCGCTCAGTACGACGGCGAGCGGCAGCGGTGCGCCGCGCTGCTGCCGCCGCCAGGCAAGCGAGTAGGCGATCAACGCGCCCATGCTGTGCCCGTAGAAGATGTGGGGCTGCTCCAGCTCGTCGTCGAGCTGGGCGTCCATGTCGTCGATCAGGGCCTGCAGATCGGTGAACCGCGGTTCGTCGATGCGCCCTTCACGGCCGGGGAGCTGGATGGGCATGACCCGCACCCCCGCGCCGTGGGCGTCCAGGGTGCGCTGCCAGCGCCCGTACGCCGAGGCGCCGCCGCCCGCGTAGGGGAAACAGAACAGCCGTATGTCCGCGCTCGAGCTCTCGTCAATGCTGCTCCGGGCCAGGTATCGCGTCATCTTGCTCCGCCTCGGGTCCGTTCTGCGTGGGTGTGCCGGCGGGGTCCGCCGCGCGGCGCTCGGCCGGCGGCCGACCGGACGGGCCGAGCCGGGCCCGCACAGCATGGACATGCGCGGGCCGGGTCACTGCCCGGCCGGGAGGGCGCCGGATCCACTGCGGAGCGGATCCCGGCCGACACATCACGCAGCGTGCGGTCGACGGCTAAAGGGCGGCCAAATCCGAGGGCCGCGGCGGCTCGCGGCCGGGGCCCATCCGAGCCTTTAGGGCGGTCCGCGATGGTGACGCCGACGCATGCCGTAAGCCCGCACGCACCCGCACCCGCACGCACGCCCGTTCCCCCACTAGGAGTGAGCTCATGACGTCTTCCGCCACCCGGGACGCCACCCGCAGTTCGACGTCGGTGGCGGTCCGCACCGCCTGGGCGCTGCTCGGCGTGTTCCTGCTCGTCTGGGTCGTGTTCGAGATGGTCAAGCACACGGGCTGGGTCATCCCGCTCGGCCTGCTCGGCTTCATCGCACCCGACCTGTCGTTCTTCGTCGGCGCCTCGGGACCGCATCGGCACGGTCAGCTGCCGCGCGCCACCGTGGGCACGTACAACCTCGTCCACCGGCCGGTCGGGCCGCTGGTCCTCATGACGGTGGTGGCCCTGCTCGCGGACGGCCCCGGCCAGAATGCCGCACCCTTCACCTTCGGCCTCGCCTGGCTGCTGCACATCGCCCTCGACCGAGCCCTGGGATACGGGCTGCGCACGACCGACGGCTGGCAGCGCTGAACCGCCCCCGCACCCCCGCCAGCACGGCCTTTGCCGTGCCACAAGCCCGCGTTGCGACGATCTCGCGAGCCCTGACCCCCTTCATGGAGGCAGCACCCATGGACATCGAAGAGCAGTCGGCCCCCAGCGGCGCGAGCGCCGCCGAGCCGACTCTGAGCTACCCGTTCCACCGGCCGTCCGCCATCGAAGTCCCGCCGGTGTACGAGGAACTGAGGGAGCGGTGCCCGGTCGCTCACGTACGTCTGCCGAGCGGTGACCCGGGGCATGTGGTCACCCGCTACGACGACGTGCGCACCGTACTCGCCGACCCCCGCTTCAGCCGCGCCGCCACCGTCGAGCCCGGCGCCCCCCAGCTGTCCAGCACGCCCCCGCTGGCCGGCGGCCTGTTCACGATGGACCCGCCCGAGCACACCCGGCTGCGCAAGCTGGTCCTGCGGGAGTTCACCGGGCGTCGCGTGCAGCAACTGCGCCCGCGCATCCAGGAACTCACCGACGGACTGCTCGACTCGATGGAGCGTCTCGCGCCGCCCGTCGACCTCAACACCGAACTGGCCTTCCCGCTGCCGGTGATGGTCATCTGCGAGCTGCTCGGCGTGCCCTTCGAGGACCGGGGCCGCTTCCGCGCCTGGTCCGACGCCTTCGTGTCGCTCACCTCGCACACCCCCGAGGAGACCGCCGCCCAGCGCGCGTCGATGATCGCGTATCTGGCGGCTCTCATCCAGCGCAAGCGGGACGAGCCCACCGACGACCTCATCGGAGCGCTCGTCACCGCTCACGACGAGGAGGGCCGGCTCACCGAGCACGAGCTGATCACCATGTGCATCACGCTGCTCGTCGCCGGGCACGAGACGACCGTCTCCATGATCGGCACCTGTGTGCTGACCCTGCTGCGCCACCCCGAGCACCTGGCCGCGCTGCGTGAGAACCCCGACATGATCGACCACGCCGTCGAGGAGCTGATGCGGATCAACCCGATCGGCGACGGCGGGCCGCTGCGCATCACCCTGGAGGACGTCGAGCTCAGCGGCACGCTCATCCCCAAGGGCAGCGCCGTGCTCGCGGCGATCTGCTCGGCCAATCAGGACGCGGCGCGCTTCCCCGAGGGCTCGCCCGCCGACTTCGACCCCCGACGCCCCTCGGCGACCCAGCACGTCGCCTTCGGCCACGGACCGCACCACTGCCTCGGCGCGGCGCTCGCCCGCGCCGAACTGCAGATCGTCATCGGCTCGTTGCTGCGCCGCTTCCCCGCCCTGAAGCTCGCCGAAGACGTCGCCGACCTGCGCATGACGACCGGGATGATGGTGCACGGACTGACCCGGCTGCCCGTCGCCTGGTGACACTCCCGCGCCGCGCGCCCCGCACGGGCACGGCGAAGGCCCTGACTCCCGCCCGGAGTCAGGGCCTTCGCCGTGGAGCAGCGCGTGCCGTCACACACGCGACGCCGGTTGGTGCGTGGGCACCGCGTGCGGGCCCTTCTGCTGCAACTGGAAGTACGCGCCCGCGAGCACCCGCTGCTTCAGCCGCTGGCTGCGGTCCACGGCCCGGTACAGGGTGCGCCGGAGGATGCCACCGGCGCCGTGCAGCGCGAAGAGCCGCTCCTGGCGCAGCTGAAGCCCCCGCGATTTGCTCACCGACGTCTCCCGGGCCCGCTGGAACTCCTCGCCCGCGCGGGCCAGTTCTTCGACCGAGCCGCCGGCCGCGAACGCCCGCTGCACCAGTGGAGCCAGCGTCACCGCGTCGATGATGGCGTGGTTGACGCCCTGCCCGAGAATCGGCGTCAGGGTGTGCGCGGCGTCGCCGGTCAGTACCAGCCCTGGGCAGGACCAGCGCGGCACCAGGGTGGTGAAGATGTCCAGCATCGACGTGTCCGACCAGCTGCGGATCTCCGAGCGCACCGTGCCGGACAGCTCGGGGGCGAGCCGGTCCAGGCGCTCGTACAGGGCGGGCAGCCCCTTGGCGCGCAGCTCCTTGAGGCCACCCTTGGGGATGTTGAAGCCCACCCGCACGCTGTCGGGGTGGGTGGGGATGAACAGGCCGTGCTGATCGCCCTCGATGCGAATGCGGTACGTGCGGTCGTCCCATTCCTTCGGGAACGGCAGCTTCAGCCACACCACGTCCCGCTCCAGCGGCATGCGGGTGTAGGGAAGCCCCGACATCTCCCGCACCTTGCTGAACCGGCCGTCCGCCGCCACCGTCAGGGCCGCGTGCACCGTGACCTCGCCCTCCGGAGTGCGCGCCCGCACCCCGGTCACCGGCCCCTGGCCCTCGCGCACCAGGCCCACCGCCGTGGCCTTGCGGAGCAGCGTGAAGTCGTCGGAGTACTCCTCGCCGAGCCCTGCGAGTGCCGACAGGAGCGCGGGCTGCGGCATCTCGACCGGGTAGGGGTGCGGATAAGGGAAGCGGGTGAAGTCGGCTCGCAGCACGGCGCTGCCGGAGTCCACTATCTCCATGCGGTGCATCTGCTGGTAGGCGCCGTCGAGCCGCCCCAGGACACCGAGGCGGTCGAGGAGCCACACCGAGTCGGGAGAGACCGACTCGCCACGGAACGACCGGTCGAAGTGGCCGCTCTGCTCCAGGACCACGACGGAGACCGAGCGCTTGGCGAGCTCCACGGCCAGGGTGAGGCCCGCGGGCCCCCCTCCGACCACGCACACTTGTGCGGTCAGCTCAGTTGTCATCGTCAACGCTGCCTTTCCGGAGGAGTCACGGTCGCTCGACTCTCCCGGCAGCGGCTAAAGAGGCCCTTGCAGATCGTCCGTCGAACCGGGCCCAAGTGCGCCTTTAGAGCGCCCGGGCAGAGTGATGGACATGCGCCGCACCCGTTCGGCGCGGTCCCGGGGCCAGCCTGCCGCCGGCCCCACTTCCCCCGGGGGGCCGGCGGCGGGCTTCCCCGCCAGGCTCGCGCGTCTCGGCTCTCGGCTCTCGGCTCTCGGCTCTCGGCTCTCGGCTGTCAGTCCGCCGCGGCCCTCAGTTCGCGGCGGCCCGCTCCTCCACCCGCCCCTTCAGGGCGTCGGTCAGCATCCCGAACCCCGCCTCGCTCTGCCGGATGACGGATCCGGTGACGGGGACGAGCGCGCCGGTGAACGTCTCGCTCTGCAGCACATGGGTGCCGCCCCCGCTCGGCGTCAGCTCGAAGGTGTGCAGCCCGTCGAAAACGCCGGGCAGGCCGAGTCTGCCCCGCCAGCGCAGCAGTCGGCCCGGCTCGCTCGTCAGGACGGTCGGCTTGAACACCATCTCGCGGCCGCCGTGCGGCAACCGGAAACGCAGCATGAGGCGTTGGCCCGGCTCGGCGCGGCCCGCGGCCCGCACCAGGAACGGGTTCCATTCGTGGAACCGCTCGAAATCGGTGAGGACGTCCCACACCTCGTCGGGACGGGCGCTGATCTGGACTTCGGACGCGATACGGCGCACTGTGTCTGCGCTCCTTCCGTGGCGTCCCGGGGGAGCCACTCACGGGTGGGTCACCACGTAACGCTACTAGGTCAACACGCCTTGTCGCAGGGCGCTTTGACGCCGCACAACCGTCCCTTCAGGCTGCGGGCGCCACGGTACGCCGGCACCGGCAACCCACAGGTCAGGTCGCCCTGGGCAGGACAGGACCGAGCGCCGAAAGCAGCCACACGCCCGGCCTGACCTCCAGCGGCCGGCCCGCGATGTCTCCCTCACGGCCTACGGCCGCCGCCCCGTCCACGGCACCCAGCGTGCGCGTGGCGTACTCCTCCCAGCGCCGGTCCCCCGCACGCCGGGCCTGCGCCGCGCACTCGGCGAGCCGGCTGCGGGCCTCGGCGGTGCGCCCTTCCCGCAGCGCCACGAGGGCCAGGCCGCGCAGGGCGTCGGCGGTGCCCCGGGGGTCGTTCTCCGCCTGCCCGGCCGACAGCGCGCGCACGTAGCAGCGCTCGGCGCGCGCCCCACGGCCCTGTCCGAGCATGACGTCCGCCTCGCCGGACAGACAGCGGGCGGCGGACGCGCGGTCCCCGCAGCGCGTGAAGAGGTGCCAGGCGAGGCGGTAACGGTCGATGGCCGTCGCCGTCTCCTGCCGCTGCCACGCCAGATCGCCGAGGGAGCGCAGCACAGCGGCCTCCGCCTGGGGGTCACCGGCCTGCCGGGCCGCGTCCAGGGCGAGTTGGTGTCCCTGCTCCCAGTCGTCCCACAGCGCCGCTGCCTCGTAGTAGCCCGCCGACGCCGACGCCAGGGCGAAGCAGAGCTGCCAGAGCCCGGCCGCGTGCGCCTGCCGCACGGTCTCCAGGAGGCCCGCCGCCTCCTCCCGGAACCACTGGAGGGGCGCCGATCCGATCAGTGCGTCGGGGTGGATACCGGCCGACGGTTCCAGGATGTCCCCGAGAGGGTCGCGACCGGGCGCGAGCAGGGCGTCGGCGCGGCGCGCGAGGGCCAGGAACGCACGGCCGAGCCGGTCGGTCGCCGACACCGGCCGCTTGTCGAGGAGTTCCAGGGACAGGGACCGCAGCAGGGGGTGGAAGCTGTAGCGGACCGTCGCCAGCTGCCCGGGGCGGGGCCTGGCCTCAAGGAGTTGGGCGCGCACCAGCTCCTCGGTGTGCCGCTCGGCCTCCGGGAGATCCGTGTCGAGCAGCGCCGCCGCGCTCCACAGCGGGAAGTCGGGCAGCGGGGCGAGCCCGAGCAGCCGGAAGGCCTGCCGCCCCTGTAGCCCCACGTCCCGGTAGGCGGTCAGCAGACTGCTGCGCACGTCGAGGTCGCCGAGCTCCAGCGAGGTGAGCCTGGTCCGCTCGTCGGCGAGCCGCCCGACGAGGTCCGCGGCGCTCCAGTGCGGGCGCGCGGCGAGTCCCGCGGCGGCCACCCGCAGCGCGAGCGGCAGATTGCCGCACAGCCGGGCGGTCTCGCCGACCGCGGCCGGGTCCTCGCTCATCGCGGGACCGCCGCACCGCACCAGGAGCTCCTCCGCCTCCTGGCGGCCGAACACGTCGAGGACGAGGTGCTGTACGCCGTCGAGGGCGCCGAGCGCCTGCCGACCGGTCAGCAGGACCGTGCTGTCGGGCAGCGCGGCGAGTACCGGCCGCACCTGCGCCTCGGACACCGCGTCGTCGAGCACGAAGAGCATCTTCCGGCCCTTGGTCGACTCGTAGACGAGATCGGCGGATTCGGCCTCCGGGGCGGCAGCGGACGCCCCGGACCCGTCGCCCACCACGGGCCCCGCGTCTCCCCTGCCGCCGCCCAGCCGGCGCAGCAGCGCCGTCAGGGCGGCATGCGGGGTCAGGGCGCGCCCCCCGGCGTCACGCAGCAACAGCAGTACGCGGCCGTCGGGGAAGAGGTCGCCCGCGTCGTGCGCGAGGCGTCCGGCGAGCGCGGTCTTCCCGGCCCCGGCCCGCCCGGACATCGCGAGCACCCGCCCCGGCAGCGGCCCGGCGCCTTCCAGGAACCGCCTGCCCAGGGCGAGTTGGGCCTCGCGCCCGGTGAAGTGGTCCACCGGTCCTGGCAGCCGCACCACGGGCCCCTCCGGGCCCGGCGGGGTCCTGGGGGGAGCGTCGGCGGTACCGGGGGTGTTCCCCTGCCAGGTCAGTGAGGAGTCGGAGGCGAGAATCCGCTCCAGGAGGCGGCTCATCACGGGGCCGGGTTCCACCCCGAGTTCGTCGACGAGCCCCCGGCGGGCCCGGTGGTACACGTGCAGGGCGTCCGACTGCCGCCCCGAGCGGTACAGCGCGACCATCAGATGACAGTGCACGGTCTCGCGCAGGGGGTGGTCGTGGGCGAGCGCCATGAGCTCACCGATCAGCTCCTGGTGGCGGCCCATGCGCAGATCCGCGGAGACGCGCTGTTCCAGGACCTCCAGGCGCAGCTCGTTGAGCCGGATCGCGGAGGTCTCCAGGGTCGGCCCGTGCGGAATGCCGGAGAGCGCGGGGCCCGTCCACAGGGCAAGCGCCCGCGAGAGCCGCCGGGACGCCTCCGCGTAGTCCTTGCGCGCGTAGGCCGCCCGCCCTTCGTCCCGCAACGTCTCGAAGACCAGCAGGTCGAGGTCGTCGGCGGCGACCCGGATCAGATAGCCGGGCGGCACGGTGAGCAGCGGCTGCGCCTCGTCCCTCACACCGGCGACGCCTTCTACGAGTGCCTTGCGCAGGTGGGAGACGTAGACCTGCAGGGTGGTGGCGGCCGTGCGGGGCGGCTCGGTGCTCCACAGTTCATCGATGAGGGTATGGGTCGAGACCACGCTGTTGCCCTGCATCAGCAGGGTGGCGAGCACCACCCGCGGCTTGGCCGCGGTCGGCGCCCGCGGCGCCATCCGTACCGGTCCGAGCACTCTGAATCGCATGGCGTGCCTAGCAGTCCTGCAGTACGGACACGGACACCTGGGCCACTTCGCGGTCGCCCTGCAGAAACTCCAGACGCAACCGGGCCGTGGGTAACCCGGCGGCATTCCGTACGGCGCCCCGGGCGTCCGGCTTCTCCGCGCGCACCGCACAGCGCAGGGGGAGCGCGGGCTCGGCGAAGCCGCGGAAGGCACCGTGCCAGCGGGTGAGCAGCGCGTGCGACGTGACGAAACCGTGCAGTTCGGCGGCGGCCATCAGGGCCGCCTGCCGCGAGGCCTCCAGGAACAGCGCCGCGGGCACCTCGTCGCCGAGCACCTGGCCCGCCGCCTCCAGGTCCACGGGGAAGACGAGCTGCTCGTCATCGCCCTCGACCGGCAGCCCCACGAGTACGTTGCGGGCGCTGCGGCGCCCCACGTGTTCGGGCGCGGGCACCCCGGACACCGCGATCTGCCCGCATCCGGCGAGGAGGCTCTGCTCGCTCTGCCGCCGCCCCGCCTCGCGGTGACCGCGGTGCACTCCGGGCGAGAGGAAGACGAGCTCGGCCCCTGCCGTGCCACAGCGCCGGCCACCGATCGACACGGTGGCCTCGCACTCCAGGCCACGGGGTACTCCTGTGATCACGTTGACCGGGGTGAGGGCGAGTTCGAGCGCGATCCACGCGGGCCCGTCGGACCGCCGCCACGGAGCCACGTCGGTGATCTCCGTGCCGCTGGCGGAGACCGCGGTGACCCGCTGCGGCGGTACCCGGAAGTACTGCCGGGCCGCGAACAGCGCGGCGTGCCGCAGTGCCTCGACGGGGAAGAGCAGATCGTGGAAGGGGGCTGCCATGTCGCCGAACAGCGGGTGGTCCTCGGGCAGTTCGGTGGCGTACGTGAAGCTCTGTCGCACGGGCGAGCCCACATCGAGGAGGAAGGCCTCAGGGCTGTCCGGCTTGTGCACCAAGTGCTGAGGACCGCGGAAGAACGGCGAGAGCTCGGGAACGATGTCCATGGCAGTCCTTTGGGCGGGTGACCGAATCCTTGGCACCTTCGAGTCTCGGCCACTGCCCGCCGACCGGGGAATCCTCGCCGTCATGCCTTCAACATGATGAATTCATGCGTGTGCGCATGCGCTTGTACGGCGAAGGGCGGCGACAGGGCCCACTCACCGATGCGCCGGTTCTCGCCACACGGGCCCCGAAGCGATCAACCGGGAGTGACCGGCAGGACGTCCGGCGACAGGGCCGCCGCGTGAGAGGTGGCGCTCGTCGTCCGCTTGCGATGGTGACGACGGCACAGCACCTCGTAACCCACCTCGTCCGCCGTGTGGTTGACGTCGCCGATGACGACCTGGGCGCCTTCGACGACCATCTCGCCCCCTATGGTGCGGGCGTTGTGGGTGGCGCGGGCGCCGCACCAGCACAGGGCCTCGACCTGCAACACCTCGACGCGGTCGGCGAGTTCGACCAGGCGCTGCGAGCCGGGGAAGAGCTTGGAGCGGAAGTCCGTGGTGATGCCGAAGGCGAAAACGTCGAGCCCCAGGTCGTCGACGACGCGGGCCAGCTGGTCGATCTGCCCCGGGGCGAGGAACTGCGCCTCGTCCGCGATCACATAGTCCGCGCGGCCGCCCCGTGAGAGGTGGTCGACGAGGTGGGCGTAGAAGTCGAAGTCGTCCGCGGCCTCGATCGCGTCCGTGACGAGTCCGAGCCGCGAGGAGAGCTTGCCCTCGCCCGCGCGGTCGTCACGGGTGAAGATCATCCCCTTCAGGCCGCGGGCCGAGCGGTTGTGCTCGATCTGCAGAGCCAGGGTGCTCTTTCCGCAGTCCATGGTTCCGGAGAAGAACACCAGCTCGGGCATGGGGAGTTGAGGCCTTTCGAGGCGTACGTACGAGGGGACGGTGCGCACCGGGGAGTCCGGTCAGGGGCGTACTTCGATGAGCGGCACGAGCTGCTCGACGGGGGTCATGGAGCCGTGCATGCCGACCAGGGCCGACTCCTTCGGTTCCTTCCGGGTGGCGATGATCGCCACGTCGTCGTGGGCGGCCGCGACGACGTCGCCGATGCGTGCGTACACCCGCTCGTCGACGGTGCCGGAAGGACCGAACCAGCCCGCGGCGATGGCCTCGTCCCGGCTCGCCACCCAGAACTGCTCGCCGAGCACCTCGCGCCATACGGTCAGGACGTCGTTCTCGGCACCGGGCACCGCGTACACATGGCGCGCACGGCCCTCGCCGCCGAGGAGGGCGACGCCCGCGCTCAGCTCCCAGTCCTCGTCGAAGTCGATACGGGACCGCTCGTCGAAGGGGATGTCGAGCATGCCGTGGTCGGCGGTGACGTACAGGGCGCTGCGCGGCGGGAGTTGCTCGGCAAGTCGCTGGACCAGGCGGTCGACGTACATCAGCTGGCCGCGCCAGGCGTCGGAGTCCACGCCGAAGCGATGCCCCTTGCCGTCCACCTCCGCGTAGTACGTGTAGACCAACGACCGGTCCCCCGCGCCGAGTTGCTCGGCCGCGAGGTCCATGCGGTCCTCGCCGGAGAGCTTGCCGCGGAAGCTGCCGCCGCTCAGGGCGATCTTGGTGAGCGGAGTGTTCTGGAAAGTCGGGGACGACACCTGGGCGGTGTGCACGCCCGCGGCGTGGGCCTGCTGGAAGACGGTGGGGTACGGCTGCCACTTGCGCGGGTCCGTCCACGGGTTCCAGCGGAGCTGGTTCATCAGCTCGCCGGTGGCGGGGTTGCGGACCGTGTAGCCGGGCAGGCCGTGCGACGCGGGCGGCAGGCCCGTGCCGACCGAGGCGAGGGAGGTCGCCGTGGTGGCGGGGAAGCCCGCGGTGATCGGACGGCCCGTGCCACCTCGCGATGAACTGATGAGCGAGGTCAGAAAGGGCGCCTCGGCCGGATGGGCGCGGAGCTGCTCCCAGCCGAGGCCGTCGATCAGGAAGACGCAGTTCCGGTCGGCGGGCGCGAGTTCCGGGATGACGGGCGCGAAGCCCTCGACGCCCTGGTGGGAGACGAGCGTGGGCAGCAGGTCGGCGAGCGAGCCAGCGCCGTACTCGGGCAGGGGTGCGGAGTCGAGGGAGAGCGGCTCTACGTCGTCCCAGGCGGGCAGGGACATCAGCGGGCGGTCTCCGCGGTCGCCTCGGAAAGGGCCTGCGCGAACGCCAGGGTCTGGCGCACGGCGTCCGGGCCGTCGCCCGCCTCGCTGACACGGAGGCTGAGGTCGTCGGCGGTGGAGCTGCCGGTGTAGCCGTGGTCCGCCTCGCAGTTGGGGTCGCCGCAGGCGGCGGGCTCCAGGTCGATGCGCGACACGGCGCCCCAGCCGATGGTCAGGACGACCTCGCGGGGCAGCGAGCCGGGGACGTACTTCTCGGGGTTGGCGACGACGCGGCTGACGACGACCGACGAGATCCGGCCGATCTTCACGGACTCCGTGGAGGTCGTCGCGTACGGCGTCGGCGATGTGCTGTCCGCCCCCTGCTCGTCCGTGTGGCTCACGATGAAGCGGGTGCCGGTCAGGACGAGGACCGTCACATGCCTGCGGACTTCGTTCGCGTCGAACGTGGTCTCCTGGTGGACCAGGTACGACCCGATGGGATCGCCGCCGATCGCGGCCTCCACCGCCTCGGCCACGAGGGCCGGGTAGTAGCCGCTGCGCTCGATCGCCGCGCGCAGCCCCTGGGTCGTCGTACCGGTCTTTGCCATACCGTCCATCCTACGACCCGGCGGAGGGCCCACGGTTCCCCACCGGCCGCCTCAGTACCCGGGCAGGGCCCGCGGGCCGAGGTCGCTGCGCGCGGGCGGGGGCGCCAGCCGCACGGAGGCGCCGAGCACGGAGAGGCCGCGCTGGGCGACGACCACGGGTTCCAGGGACACGGCGACCACCTCGGGGTGATCGTCCACGAGGCGCGAGACCCGCTGGAGCAGCTCTTCGAGAGCCGGGGTGTCCACGGGCGCCGAGCCGCGCCAGCCGAAGAGGAGCGGGGCGGTCCGGATGGACCTGACCAGGGAGACCGCGTCGCGCTCGGTGACCGGGATCAGCCGGTGTCCGGTGTCGCCGAGCAGCTCGGACGGGGCGCCCGCGAGCCCGAACGAGAGCACCGCCCCGGCCGCCGGGTCGATGACGGCGCGGACGACGGTGTCGACACCGCGGGGCGCCATCGGCTGTACGACGGGGCGCAGCTCGACGGGCTTGCCGAAGGCGTCGGTCAGTTCGGTGTAGGCGCGGCGCAGTTGCTCCTCGTCCGCCAGATCGAGCCGCACGCCGCCGAGGTCGGCGCGGTGGCGCAGGTGCGGGGCCGTGGTCTTGAGGGCCACGGGGTAGCCGAGCGCACGGGCGGCCGCCACGGCCGCGTCCGGGTCGGGCGCGGGCAGGGCCTCGCGTACATCGATGCCGTACCGCCCGAGCAGTTCGCGGGCGTCGCCCTCGGCGAGGGTGACGCCACGGGGGTCACCCTGCTCCACGAGAAGCTCGTCGATCCGCCGGGCGACGCCGCTCTCGTCGATGTCCTCGTACTCATGAACCTTCCCGGGCTCCTTGGCGTCCCGCCGCCACTGGGCGTAGTTGACGGCTTCGGCAAGGGCACGGACGGCGCGCTCGGCGGCGGGGTAGGCGGGGATGCGGTACGTCCGCGCCGGGCTGAGGGTGGCTTCGGGCTCGGGGGCGGCATGTGCCGTGGCCGCCGCGGTGGGTGCCTCCGAGGCGGTGTGCGGGCGTCCCGCGGGGCGGGGGGCGTCCGGCCGGGTGCTCGCGGCGGCCGAGAGCGCTTCGGCGAGCCCGCCGAGTTCCACGTGGACCACGGCGACGGGCTTCGCCGGGCACCCGGCAGCAGCGGCCCGCAGCGCGGCGGCCAGCTCCTCCCCCTCAGGGGACGCCGTGGCCCCGTCCTCCCCCACCCAAGGGATCGCCGTGACGATCACGGCGTCGCAGGCATCGTCCGACAGCGCCTCGGCGAGAGCGCCCCGGAAGTCGTCCGGGGTCGCCCCCGTGGTCAGATCCCGCGGAGGCAGCGGCCGAAGCCCGTCGGCGACACACGCGTCGTACGTGAGAAGCCCCAGCGACTCGGAGTTGCCGAGAATCGCCACCCGCGGCCCGCCCGGCAACGGCTGCCCCGCGAGCAGCAGCCCGGCATCCACCATCTCGGTGACGGTGTCGACCCGGATGACCCCCGCCTGGCGCAGCAGCGCCGACACCGTGGCATGCGGAAGCCGCGTGGCCTGCACGGCGTGCCCCGTGGGCGCGATCCCGCTGTGCCGCGCCCCCTGCACCACGACCAGCGGCTTCGCCGTCGCCGCACGACGGGCGAGCCGCGTGAACTTGCGCGGATTGCCGATGGATTCGAGGTACATCAGGGCGACATCGGTGTCGGGGTCCTCGTACCAGTACTGGAGCACGTCGTTGCCGGACACGTCCGCGCGGTTGCCCGCGCTCACGAAGGTCGAAAGGCCCGCGCCGCGCCGGTGCAGGCCCGAAAGGAGCGCGATGCCGATCGCACCGGACTGGGTGAAGAGGCCGATCCTGCCGCGCTCGGGCGGATGCGGGGCGAGCGAGGCGTTGAGCCGTACGTCAGGCGACGTATTGATGACCCCGAAGGCGTTCGGGCCGAGGATGCGCGTGCCGTACGACCGCGCCTGACGCACCAGTTCGCGCTGCCGCTCACGCCCTTCGGGACCGCTCTCCGCGTACCCGGCGGAGATCACGACGAGCCCGAGCACCCCGCGCTCACCGCACTCGGCGACGGCCTGCGGCACCCGCTCGGCGGGCACCGTGACGACGGCGAGCTCGACGGGCTCGTCGATGTCCCGCACGGAGCGGTAGGCAGGCACCCCGTCGACCTCGCCGCCCTCGCCGCCCTCCTCACCGTCCCCGAACGCGCTGTTCACCGCGTACAGGCGCCCCGTGAAGCCCGCCTCGCGCAGATTGCGAAGGACGCTGCGCCCCACGCCGCCCGGCGTGCGCCCGACGCCGATCACGGCGACCGACCCCGGTGTGAGCAGCCGCTGCACCGACCGCGCCTCGGCCCGCTGCTCACGGGCGCGCTGCACGGCGAGCGAGCGGTCGGTCGGCTCCAGATCGAATTCGAGTCGTACGACGCCGTCCTCGAAGCTGCGTTTCTGCTGGTAGCCCGCGTCCGTGAACACCTTGATCATCTTGGTGTTGGCGGGAAGCACCTCGGCGGCGAAGCGGCGGATGCCGCGCTCCCTGGCGACGGCCGCGATGTGTTCGAGGAGGGTGGAGGCGACGCCCCTGCCCTGGTGGGCGTCCTGCACGAGGAAGGCGACCTCGGCCTCGTCGGCGGGCGCGCTCGCGGACATGCCGCGGGAGTCGATGCGGTCGAAGCGCACGGTGGCGATGAACTCGCCGCCCACCGTGGCCGCCAGACCCACCCGGTCCACCTGGTCGTGATGGGTGAAGCGGTGGACGTCCTTGGCGGACAGGCGCGGGTAGGGGGCGAAGAAGCGGTAGTACTTCGACTCGTCCGAGACCTGCTCGTAGAAACTGACCAGGCGGTCCGCGTCCTCGGCCGTGATGGGCCTGATCCGGGCGGTGCCTCCGTCACGCAGGACGACATCGGCTTCCCAGTGGGAGGGATATGCCTGCCGTTCCGACGGGGTCTGCATGGGGCCCAGGGTACGGGTCGCGGGGGCGCCTCGGCCGGGGCAGGCTAGGAGTCGTCGAAGGGCGGGACGTGGGCCCGCGGCACGAGGACGTACGGTCGACGGAGCAGGGAACGTCGGTCGGCACCGTACGGGCCGACGGCCGGCGGAGCACGCGTGATCGCATGAGACACTGGTCTAGACAAGTGTGAGACACCTGGAAGGGCAGCAACACATGGCTGAGCGCCGCGTCAACGTCGGCTGGGCCGAGGGCCTTCACGCCCGACCCGCCTCCATCTTCGTCCGCGCGGCCACCGCCGCCGGCGTCCCCGTGACGATCGCCAAGGCTGACGGCAACCCCGTGAACGCCGCCTCCATGCTCGCGGTGCTCGGTCTGGGCGCGCAGGGCGGCGAGGAGATCGTGCTCGCCTCCGACGCCGAGGGCGCGGACGCCGCTCTCGACCGTCTGGCGAAGCTGGTCGCGGACGGTCTCGAAGAGCTCCCCGAGACCGTCTAGCCAGTAAAGACTGGTACTCATACGCCGAAGGGCCCGCCCTGAATAGGGGGCGGGCCCTTCGGCGCTTCTGTTTCCAGCTACCGAATATCAGAGCCGCATTCCCTGAACGTGCCGCATTCGGGCAGCCGAAATAATCCCCCGCCGAATAGCACTTCTTTGTATACGGCGCCTCTGTTAATGCCGGAGGCCCACCGTGTTTACGGCATGTTGCGAATCCCTCACACGATCACGTCCCGCGATTCGATGACCTTGCGGGGGAAAGCGCAGCCGGTGCGCGGCCGTCGCCCGTTCCGCGTGGGCCGCCGCGAGCGACCTGGCCCGTTCCGCGTCCCCGCGGGCGACCGCGTCGACGATCGCGGCGTGCTCCGCCCAGGACTCCGCGGGAGCGGCCGATGTCTCGACGACGTACATCCAGGCGATCTTGTGCCGGAGCTGGGTGAGCAGCGCCGTGAGGCCCGGGCTGCCGGACGACTGGGCGAGCGTCTCGTGGAACCAGCCTCCCAGGGAGCGCAGGTCGTCGCTCTGACCGCCCCTCGAACGCTCCTGACCGAGCCTGACGAGGCCGCGCAGGACCTTCAGGTGCGCCTCCGTGCGGCGCTGAGCGGCGCGGGCCGCGCCGAGCGGCTCCAGGAGCATGCGTATCTCCAGGAGGTCGGCCGCCTCCTGCTCGGTGGGCTCCGCGACGCACGCGCCCGCGTGCCTGCGCGTGACGACGAACCCCTCGGCCTCCAGGGTGCGCAGGGCCTCGCGCACGGGGACGCGGGAGACTCCATAGCGGCGTGCGAGCAGTTCCTCGGTGAGCCGGCCACCCCGTTCGTAGACACCGGAGACGATGTCGTCCCGGATGGCCGTGCATACCGAGTGCGCGGGAATGCGCATGACCTGACCTCCGCCTTAATCCCCGCGAAACGCGGTCGATCGACGCCTTTTCAGTGACCCTATTGCAGAGCGGCCGAATTTCCGATGGCAGGCCGAAATCCATGGATATATTTTGGCCAAAGGCGATCGGCGCGGGTACGGGTACGGGTACGCGCGGGTACAGGTACGGCGGTACGGCGAAAGCCCCGGCTCTCGATGAGCCGGGGCTTTCGGTGGATCAGCGTGCGGTGGATCAGCCTTCGGTTGATCAGACGCCGACGTCGTGCGAGCGGAGGTACGCGATCGGGTCGATGTCCGTGCCGTAGTCCTCGCCGGTGCGGGCCTCGAAGTGGAGGTGCGGGCCGCTGGAGTTGCCGGTGGAGCCCGAGAGGCCGATCTGCTGGCCCGGGGTGACGGCCTGGCCGACGGTGACGCCGAGGGACGACATGTGGCCGTACTGGGTGTACGTGCCGTCGTTCATCTTGATGACCACGTTGTTGCCGTAGGCGCCGCCCCAGCCTGCCTCGACGACGGTGCCGGAGCCGACCGCGTGGACCGAGGTGCCGGACGCGGCGTGGAAGTCGATGCCGGTGTGGCTGCCGGAGGACCACATGCCGCCGCCGGTCTGGTAGCCCGTGGAGACGTACGAGCCGGTGATCGGGGAGACGTAGCTGTTGAGGCGCTTGCGCTCGGCCTCGCGAGCGGCCCGCTCCTTGGCTTCGCGCTCCTTCTTGGCCTTGGCCTTCGCCTCGGCCTCGGCCTTGCGCTTGGCCTCTTCAGCCTTCTTCTTGGCGGCTTCTTCGGCCTTCTTGGCCGCTGCCGCGTCGTCGGCTGCCTGCTGCTGGGCGGCGGCCTGCGCGTCGACGCTGGCGGCGAGCGAGTCGCCGACGGAGATCGCCTGGGTGAGGCCGGTGTGCTCGAGAGCCACGGCGTCGTCGGCGGCAAGGGCCGGAGCGGCCAGGCCTCCTATGACACCAGTGGTGGTGAGGGCGGCGACGCCCGCCACGTTCGCGGTCGTACGCGTGATGCGGCTCGGGCGACGGTGCTTCCCGGTGGCACGGGTGAACGCCATGTAGCGGCTGATCCTTTCCTTCCTTCTCGCCTACCGGGTTAGCTGACGGGTTCGGAGCAGGAAGGTCTCCTACGAGTCCCTCGCCTCACGGCAAGGTTCCCGATTCACCCCAAGGGGACATGTGGGTCCCCGGCTCCCCTGGCTCGCGCCGTACGGGGACTCGGCGATGACTGTCCGGTGCCGCGGGTGCGGCGTACTGCATGACGAACAGCCGGATCGACGCTAAGCGGGGCGCTTTCAAACGACAAACGGATCAGAGCTTTTGTAGCGCACGCCACAGGGCAGACACGTAACCTCCATACTAATTCGGACATATGAGGACCCCAGTGGCAAATTCCAGCCACTGGGGTCCCGATATGTCCTGACTGTCACTCAGCTCGTGACCACACTCACTTCACCGATGCCGAGCGCCCTGACGGGCTCCTCGATCTGCGCGGCGTCACCGACGAGCACCGTCACCAGGCGGTCCTGGGGGAAGGCGCTCACCACGGCGGCGGTGGCCTCCACGGTGCCGGTCGCGGCCAACTGGCGGTACAGCTGCGCCTGGAAGTCGTCCGGAAGGTGCTGCTCGACCTGATCGGCGAGGGTGGCGGCGACGGACGCGGCCATCTCGTACTTGAGCGGGGCGACGCCCACCAGGTTCTGCACGGCGACATCGCGCTCGGCGTCCGTCAGACCCTCGGCGGCGAGGGTGCGCAGCACCTTCCACAGGTCGTCGAGGGCCGGTCCCGTGGACTCGGTGTCCACCGAGCCGCTGATGGCCAGCATCGCGGCACCCGTGCCGTCCGGGGCGGAGCGCAGGACCTGGGCGAACGACCGTACGCCGTAGGTGTATCCCTTCTCCTCGCGCAGGACGCGGTCGAGTCGCGAGGTGAGGGTGCCGCCGAGGCAGTACGTGCCGAGCACCTGCGCGGGCCAGACGCGGTCGTGCCGGTCCGGTCCCACGCGGCCGATGAGCAGCTGCGTCTGGACGGCTCCGGGGCGGTCCACGATGACGACGCGCCCGGTGTCGTCGGCGGTCACCGGGGGCACCGGCCGCGGCTCGGCGGTGCCGCCCGTCCAGGCGCCGATGGTGTCGGCGAGGACGGCGTCCAGGTCGACGCCGGTCAGGTCGCCCACGACGACCGCGGTGGCCGTGGCGGGACGCACGTGCTTCTCGTAGAAGGCACGCACCGCCGCCGAGTCGATGGCCGTGACCGTCTCCTCGGTGCCCTGGCGGGGGCGCGACATGCGCGACGTCGCGGGGAACAGCTGCCGGGAGAGCTCCTTGGCGGCGCGGCGCGCCGGGTTGGCGGCCTCGTGCGGGATCTCGTCCAGGCGGTTGCGTACGAGGCGTTCGATCTCGCTGTCCGCGAAGGCGGGGGCGCGCAGGGCGTCGGAGAGCAGGCCGAGCGCCTTCGGGAGGCGGGAGACCGGGACTTCGAGGGAGACGCGCACGCCGGGGTGGTCGGCGTGCGCGTCCATGGAGGCGCCGCAGCGGTCGAGTTCCGCGGCGAAGTCCTCGGCGGAGTGCTTGTCGGTGCCTTCGTTGAAGGCCCTCGCCATGATCGTGGCGACGCCGTCGAGGCCCGCGGGCTCGGCGTCGAGCGGCGCCTCGAGGTGGATCTCCACGGCGACGACCTGCTGGCCGGGGCGGTGGCAGCGCAGGACGGTGAGGCCGTTGTCCAGGGTGGCGCGCTCGGGCGCGGGGAAGGCCCACGGCCGTGCGGTGCCCGCCTGGGGCTGGGGGTGGAACTGCATCGTCGCGGCCTCGGTCACTTCGCCGCCTCCTCTTCGTCCTCGTCGGTGGCTTCGGCGCCTTCGGGGGCCGCTGAGCCCTCGGTGGGCTCGTACACGAGCACCGCGCGGTTGTCGGGGCGCAGGCGGGCCGCCGCGGCCGCCTTGACCTCTTCCGCCGTGACGTCGAGGACGCGCTTGACGGCGGTCAGGGCGAGCTGCGGGTCGCCGAACAGGACCGCGTACCGGCACAGTTCGTCCGCGCGTCCCGCCACCGTGGAGAGCCTGTCGAGCCACTCGCGCTCCAGTTGTGCCTGGGCGCGCTCCATCTCCTCGTCGGTGGGGCCCTCTTCCGCGAAGCGGGCGAGCTCCTCGTCGACGGCCGCCTCGATGACGGGGACCTCGACGTCGCCGGACGTCTTCACGTCGAGCCAGCCGAGCGAGGGGGCTCCGGCGAGACGCAGCAGGCCGAACCCTGCCGCCACCGCGGTGCGGTCGCGGCGCACGAGGCGGTTGTAGAGCCGCGACGACTCGCCGCTGCCCAGGACCGTGAGCGCCAGGTCGGCCGCGTCGCACGCGCGCGTGCCGTCCTCCGGGAGGCGGTAGGCGGCCATCAGGGCGCGGGCCGGTACCTCTTCCTCGACGACCTCGCGCAGCTCCTTGCCGATCGTGTCGGGCAGCGAGCCGTCGCGCGGCGGCTGCTTGCCGTCGTGCGAGGGGATGGACCCGAAGTACTGCTCGACCCAGGCGAGGGTCTCCTGCGGGTCGATGTCGCCGACGACCGACAGGACGGCGTTGTTGGGCGCGTAGTACGTACGGAAGAAGTTCCGCGCGTCCTCGAGCGTCGCCGCGTCCAGGTCGGCCATGGAGCCGATCGGGGTGTGGTGGTAGGGGTGGCCCTCGGGGTACGAGAGGGCGGTCAGCTTCTCGAACGCCGTGCCGTAGGGAACGTTGTCGTAGCGCTGGCGGCGCTCGTTCTTGACGACGTCCCGCTGGTTCTCCATGGATTCTTCGTCGAGCGCGGAGAGCAGCGAGCCCATCCGGTCGGCTTCCAGCCACAGGGCCAGCTCGAGCTGGTGTGTGGGCATGGTCTCGAAATAGTTGGTGCGCTCGAAGCTCGTGGTGCCGTTGAGCGACCCGCCCGCACCCTGCACCAGCTCGAAGTGGCCGTTGCCGTGCACCTGCTTCGAGCCCTGGAACATCAGGTGCTCGAAGAGGTGGGCGAGGCCCGTACGCCCCTTGACCTCGTGGCGCGAGCCGACGTCGTACCAGAGGCAGACCGCGGCGACCGGGGTCAGGTGGTCCTCGGAGAGCACCACGCGCAGGCCGTTGGCCAGCCGGTGCTCGGTCGCTGTCAGGCCGCCGGAGCCGGCCTCGGCTGTGGCCGTGTGACCCATGGGCATGTACGTCCCTTCGATCGCGAAAGCTGGAAATTCTGCCAGTCGTGCCACTGTATGCAAGCGTGCTGACAACCGGTGAAGTTCCCGCTCCGCGCTCGGCGTAGTCGCGGTCGAAGACCGGGTCGTGGTCGGCGTTGTCAGTGGGACAGAGCACAATGGTCGGCGTCAGATCCCGTTGATGCCCTGGCAGACACCGTGAAGGAGCCGCAGCAGCGATGGCCCGCCGCAGCACGAAGACCCCGCAGCCCGACGAGTCGTTCGAGGAGAAGATCCTCGACATCGACGTCGTCGACGAGATGCAGGGCTCCTTCCTCGAGTACGCGTATTCGGTCATCTACTCGCGCGCCCTGCCGGACGCCCGCGACGGCATGAAGCCGGTGCACCGCCGGATCGTGTATCAAATGAACGAGATGGGCCTGCGCCCCGACCGCGGCTATGTGAAGTGCGCCCGCGTCGTCGGCGAGGTCATGGGTAAGTTGCACCCGCACGGCGACGCGTCGATCTACGACGCCCTGGTGCGCATGGCCCAGCCCTTCTCCATGCGTCTGCCCCTGGTGGACGGGCACGGCAACTTCGGCTCGCTCGGCAACGACGACCCGCCGGCCGCCATGCGGTACACCGAGTGCAAGATGGCCGACGCGACGTCCTTGATGACGGAGTCGATCGAAGAGAACACAGTCGATTTCGAGTCGAACTACGACGGCCAGGAGCAGGAGCCGGTCACCCTTCCGGCGGCCTATCCGAACCTTCTGGTCAACGGCGCGTCGGGCATCGCCGTCGGCATGGCGACGAACATGCCGCCGCACAACCTCGGCGAGGTCATCGCCGCGGCCCGTCACCTGATCAAGCACCCCGGGGCCGACCTGGAGACGCTGATGCGTTTCGTGCCGGGTCCCGACCTGCCCACGGGTGGCCGCATCGTCGGCCTGTCCGGGGTCAGGGACGCGTACGAATCAGGGCGCGGCACCTTCAAGATCCGCGCGACGGTGGCCGTCGAGAACGTGACGCCCCGCCGCAAGGGCCTGGTCGTGACCGAACTGCCCTTCTCCGTGGGCCCCGAGAAGGTCATCTCGAAGATCAAGGACCTGGTCGGGTCGAAGAAGCTCCAGGGCATCGCCGACGTCAAGGACCTCACGGACCGCTCGCACGGCCTGCGCCTGGTCATCGAGATCAAGAACGGCTTCGTCCCCGAGGCCGTCCTGGAACAGCTCTACAAACTGACGCCGATGGAGGAGTCCTTCGGCATCAACAACGTGGCCCTGGTGGACGGCCAGCCCCTCACGCTCGGCCTCAAGGAACTCCTCGAGGTCTATCTCGACCACCGCTTCACCGTCGTGCGCCGCCGCAGCGAGTTCCGCCGCGGCAAGAAGCAGGCCAGGCTGCACCTGGTCGAGGGGCTCCTTGTCGCCCTCCTGGACATCGACGAGGTCATCCGCCTCATCCGCTCCAGCGACAACTCCGCACAGGCCAAGGAGCGCCTGATGGAGCGCTTCTCGCTGAGCGAGATCCAGACGCAGTACATCCTGGACACTCCGCTGCGCCGCCTGACCAAGTTCGACCGCATCGAGCTGGAGTCCGAGCGCGACAAGCTCAAGGCCGAGATCGACGAGCTGACCCGGATCCTGGAGTCGGACGCGGAGCTGCGCAAGCTGGTCTCCGCCGAACTGGCCGCTGTGGCAAAGAAGTTCGGCACGGACCGGCGCACGGTCCTCCTGGAGTCGGCGAGCACCCCGGCGCCCACGGTCTCGCTGCAGGTGGCGGACGACCCGTGCCGCGTGCTCCTCTCCTCGACCGGCCTCCTTGCCCGCACGGCCAACGGCGAACCGTTCGCCGAGAGCGACACCAAGCGCGTCAAGCACGACGTGATCGTCTCCGCCGTCCCCGCGACCGCGCGGGGCGAGGTGGGCGCGGTGACGTCCGAGGGACGGCTGTTGCGTCTCTCCGTAGTCGACCTCCCGCAGCTTCCGGAGACGCATGCGGCACCCAACCTCTCCGGAGGCGCGCCGGTTTCGGAGCTGCTCTCCCTGGAGGGCGACGAGAGCCTGATCTGCCTGATGACCCTGGACGAGTCCTCACCGGGCCTCGCCCTGGGCACCGAACAGGGCGTGGTCAAGCGTGTGGTCCCGGACTATCCGTCCCACAAGGAGGAGCTGGAGGTCATCACCCTCAAGGACGGTGACCGGATCGTCGGCGCGGCCGAGCTGCGCACGGGCGAGGAGGACCTCGTCTTCATCACGGACGACGCCCAGCTCCTGCGGTACCAAGCCGCGCAGGTGCGCCCGCAGGGCCGTGCGGCGGGCGGCATGACAGGCATCAAGCTCGCGGACGGCGTCAAGGTCATCTCCTTCGTGGCGGTGGACCCGGCCGTGGACGCCGTGGTCTTCACGGTGGCGGGCTCACGCGGCACGCTCGACGACTCGGTGCAGACGACGGCCAAGGTGACGCCGTTCGACCAGTACCCCCGCAAGGGCCGGGCCACGGGTGGCGTGCGCGTCCAGCGCTTCCTGAAGGGCGAGGACTGTCTGAGCTTCGCGTGGGCGGGCCCGACACCGCCGCTCGCGGCCCAGCGCACTGGTCTGCCGGCCGAGCTGCCGGAGATCGACCCGCGCCGCGACGGCTCGGGGGTCTCCTTGGCGAAGCCGGTGGCGGCGGTAGCGGGCCCGGCGTAGCCGACTCTGTTCCACTGCTCCGCTTACTCCACTCCGCTTAGCTCCGCTTACTCCACCGGATCGAGTTCCTGTACGTATCGCAGTACGCCCCACATGCTGTGCTCATCGGCATCAGCGTGCGGGGCGTACGCACGACAGGCGTCGAGCTCCTTCTCCAGAGCGGGTACGTCGATGCCCGTCCCGATGAGGACGAGCTGGGTCAGACGGGCCTCGCCCGGCGCCCACGGCTCGGGGTAGAAGCGCAGAAACCGCCCCACGGCGTGCACGGCGTACTTGTTGCGCGGGTCGGCGGCGCCGAAGTCGACGTACCCCTTGATGCGGTAGAGCCCTTCGGGCCGGCTGTCGAGGAGGGCCATGAACGGGCGTGGGCTCATGGGCACTTCGCAGGAGAAGGCGAGGCTTTCGTAGGCGGAGTGCAAGTGATCGTGGTGCCCGTCCTGCCCGCCGTCCTGGTGCTGCCCGCAGCCCTCGTCCTGCCCGCCGCCCTCGTGCTGATGCAGGTCGTCGAAGGACAGCTGCCCGATCCGCTCCCCCACCGGCTTCCGGTCGAGGAGCAGCTCCACGTCGACACGTCCGTACGAGGCCGCGACCACGGCCGCGCGATCGGTGAAGCCCCGGACGACGCCGAGGATCCGCTCACGCTCCGCCTCGGGGACGCGGTCGACCTTGTTGACGACGACAAGATCAGCGATCCCCAGATGCCGGTCGACCTCGGGATGTCGCTGCCGGGTCGAGTCGAACTCGGCGGCGTCGACGACCTCGACGAGCCCTCCGTACACGATGTGCGGATTCTCGCTGGCGAGCACCATGCGCACGAGTTCCTGCGGTTCGGCGAGCCCGCTGGCCTCGATGACGATGACGTCGATCCGGGCGGAGGGCCGGGCGAGCCGCTCCAGATACTCGTCGAGTTCACTGGCGTCGACGGCGCAGCACAGGCAGCCGTTGCCGAGCGAGACGGTGGAGTCACCCAGCTGCCCGGCGACGGCCATGGCGTCGATCTCGATGGACCCGAAGTCATTGACGATCGCACCGATCCGGCTGCCACCACTACGGTGGAGCAGATGATTGAGCAGCGTCGTCTTGCCGGAGCCCAGGAAACCGGTGAGGACGACGACGGGGATCTGCCCCGCACCCGGTTGAGCACCTGGCCGAGCACCCGGCTGAGTCAACGTGCGACCCCTTTCACACTCACGCGCGCACCGGCGCGTGCCAGGCTCGCGTACGACGAACGACTGCCGCCCCAGCATACGAGCGCGTAGCGGGGCCGCGAAGTGAACGATTGTTAGCGGCGCAGGCGGGGCACACATCGGGCACGGCGTCGGGACATGCGAACACTGCTGCCTTCCGTGCGCCTCCTCTCCGCCTCCCTGCCGATCAGAGCCGCTCGGCATCCTGGGAGGCGGCAAGCGCGCCGCCCATCGCTCGCCGGTCCTCACCCTGTCGACCCGCATCCGACGACCGGCGGACGGTCGCCGATTCGGGGGTTGACATGGCCACACAGAAGTTTGGGACACGGGGGTTGGGGTCCGCAGCTACCGCGGGCCTTGCTTTCGCCGTCGGGGCTCTGGCGGCCCTGACCGCTCAGCAACGCAAGCACGGGACGCTGCGGCTGCGACTCACGTGCACGGAGCAGTCCGAGCACCAGCGCAACGCCAACCTGATCACGCAGCAGAGACTTCAGTTCGACATGCTCAGCAAGGCGATGGACGACCCCGACCTGGCGGCTGTCCTGGACACCTTCGACATGCCTCTCGATGCCCGGACCCTGCGGCAGTACCTGTTCGCGAACGCGGTGTACACCAACGCACTGCTGTTCTGGCGCGTCGGCAACTTCAGCTGGGAAGAGGTGCACGGGCATCTGCGCCTGATCTGCCAGAACCCGATCTTCCGCAGCTACTGGAAGGCCACCGGGCCGCACCGGGCCAGCCTCCTTGACGCTTCGGACGAGGCCCGCCTGGGCCGAATGGTCGACAAGCTCATCCAGGATCTCGAGGACGCCGACACCGACGAATGGTGGGTCGTCGGTGAACCTCCTTACGAATAAGCCTAGTTGAACCCTTCGATGACGTCGCGTGCCGAGTTGACCCGGCTTGTCTAAGGCATCGCCAGTCTCTAATGTGGGCGCGCGCGTTCTACCCCGGACGCGGCTCCCTCAAACGCTCCCAGACTGGATAACCGTTGAAGATCGTGCGTCGCATCGGAGTCTCTCCCCAGCAGCGGGGAAGCGCCTCAGGACAGTCGTGCCCCGATGTATTCGAACTCAGCGACGGAAACTTCGCTGTCATCGGGACAGAAGCAACAGCGGCGCTCGAGAAGGAACTTCCGTCCGACGCATCGCGGGCGGACTACGAACGCATCGTGATCGTGAGCCGCGAGACGCTGGTCCGCGCCAAGGGCGACATCCCGGACGCCTGACGTCATCCGTGCCGCCCCCGTCTGGTGCCGCTTCGCCCACCCGGCCGACCCCGACACCCACCGGCCGCACCACCCGCCAACCACGGCCGCCGTGACGGCTCCGCTCGGTAACGGCCGACGGGACGGAGCCTGCTTCATCACGCCGACGGGACGGAGCCTGCTCCATCACAGCGCGAAGTCAGTGAGCGGCGTCCCCTGCGGAGCGTGAACGGCCGCCCTGCTGCTCGGTGGTGAGAAGGCCGGTGACGAGCAGGTCGACCAACCGGCCGGCGTCGTAGCGGACGTCGTTACCGGCGCCGATGCAGAGGTTGCCGATGCCGCGCATGAGCATGAACCCGGAGATCTGTTTCGTGCCGGTGTCGCCGAGCGCCGCCTGCAGGAGGGTGTCGCAGACGGGCACCAGCTGGTCGAGGAAGTACCGGTGCAGGGCGTCCGCGCCGTCGGCATCGGCCCCCATGGCGCCGGCCAGCCCGTGCTTGGTGACGAGGAAGTCCACGAACCCTGCCACCCACCGCCGCAACGCCGCGCTCGGCTCCGCCGCCTCCTGCAGCAGGGCGGGCCCGGCCTCGGCCAGCGCTTCGACCTGATGGCGATAGACCGCCGCGATCAGAGCGGGGCGGGTCGGGAAGTGCCGGTAGATCGTCCCCATCCCCACGCCCGCCTCCGCCGCGATCAACCGCACCGGCGCGTCGACCCCGTGCGTGACAAATACGGCTGCCGCCGCATCGAGCAGGACGCGCTCGTTGCGGCGAGCGTCGGTCCGCTTGCCGCGCGGCGCTGCGGCAGAGGTGTTCGGGTCGGTCATCGAAGGCACTTTCGTCGCGGCGATTGCAAAGCGGAGCAGCGCTCCGTATTGTTCGGAGCGTCGCTCCGCTTTCATTGTGGGCGGCGGGAACCCGGAACGCAAAGGACAGAGGACTCTCATGAGCAGCGCTCCCGCAACAACCGATACTCCGATCGTGCACGCCCTGGACGAGGTCGTCGGCACCGGCGAGCGAGTCGTGTCCGTCGCCCCTGTCGCGCTGGACGCCCCCGGCCGGGCCGTTCCGCTCGCGGTGCGGGTCTCCGCACCGGTGGCCGGTGAGAGCCTGCCGGTACTGCTGTTCTCGCACGGCAACGGCTGGTCGCTGGACGGATACGCTCCGCTGACAGCGTTCTGGGCATCGCAGGGCTTCGTCGTGGTGCAGCCGACCCACCTGGACTCCCGGCGGAACGGCATCGGATTCGACGACCCGGCGTTCGGACAGATCTGGACCGAACGGTACGCGGACCTGGAACGCGTTCTCGACCAGTTCGACACCGTGGAAGCGGCCGTACCGGGGCTTGCCGGGCGGGTGGACCGGGACCAGGTCGTCGTCGCCGGGCACTCCTGGGGCGGGCAGACGGTTCAGATGCTGCTCGGTGCCCGCACCCTCGACGGATCCGGGCAGGCGGGCAGGGACTACGCAGACCGGCGGGTCAAGGCCGGTGTGCTGCTGGCCGCGACCGGGATCGGCGGCGAGGAACTGCACCCGTTCGCCAAGGAGCACTTCCCGTTCATGAACCCGTCCTTCGCCGAGCTGACCACGCCGACGCTCGTGGTCGCCGGCGACCACGACCAGTCCATGATGTCCAGCCGCGGCCCGGACTGGTTCACCGACGCCTACACGCACAGCCCCGGAGCCACCGACCTGCTCACCCTGTTCGGTGCGGAACATTCCCTGGGTGGCATCCCGAACTGGGAAGCCGCGGAGACCACCGACGAGAACCCGGAGCGCGTCGCTGTCCTCCAGCGCTTGACCACCGCCTATCTGCGCAGCGCGCTGAACCCGTCCGACACCATCTGGGACAAGGCAGCCTCCGCCCTCGCCGAGGCCGGAACGGCGATCGGCCGCATAGACAGCAAGTGACTGCGAGGACGTGCGAGGAACTGCGGGGGACTGCGGGGAACTGCGAGCAGCTCCCCCGGCGGTGCTGCCGCCGCGACACCGGCAACGGCGGCACCGCCTGCCTCCACTTCATCCTCGACGGCACCGACCACGCCACACACAAGGAACAGGGCGGCACGATCCGAACAGGGCAGCACGATCCGCCGCTACACCAACTGGTGAAACCACCATGCCGACGACCGGCGCCCACTCGCCGTCGTCGACAGGGCGAACGCCGCTTGAAGCGGCACTAGAAGACGCAGGCCGCCTCCGTCTAGAGGGCTGTCGGCACCGCTTGTGGCGCACGCTCCCCCACATACCGCGCCGCAGGCCGAATGATCTTCGAGTCCTCCGCCTGCTCCAAGATGTTCGCGCCCCAGCCCACCACCCGCGCCGCCGCGAACGTGGGCGTGAACATCTCGCGTGGCAGGCCGCACAGCTCCATGACGACGCCCGCGTAGAACTCCACGTTCGTGTGCAGCTCGCGCCCCGGCTTCAGTTCGGCGAGGATCGCCTCGACCTGGCGCTCGACCTCGACCGCGAACTCCACCATCCGGCCACCGAATTGCTGGGCGATGCCCCGCAGCATCCGCGAACGCGGGTCCTCCGTGCGGTAGACGGGGTGACCGAAGCCCATGATGCGGTCCCCCGCGAGGACCCGCTCTCGGATCCAGCCGTCGATGCGGTCGGGCGTGCCGATGGCATCGAGCGTGTCGAGCGCACGGCTGGGCGCCCCGCCGTGCAGCGGCCCCGACAGCGCACCCACAGCGCCCACCAGACAAGCCGCGACATCCGCGCCGGTCGAGGTGATCACCCGGGCCGTGAACGTTGACGCGTTGAATCCGTGATCAATGGTCGAGATCAAGTACTGCTCGATCGCCCGCGCCCGATCGGGGTCCGGCTCCGAACCCGTCAGCATGTAGAGGTAGTTGGCCGCGTACGACAGGTCGTCGCGCGGTTCGACGGGGTCGAGTCCCTGGCCGAGCCGGTACAGGGCCGTGAGCAGCGTCGGCACCACGGCGGACGCGGCGAGGGCGTCGTCGCGGCGCCGGTCCTCGTCGATGTCGTACACGGGGCGGAAGCCCTTCGCGGCACCGAAGAGCGACAGGGCCGTGCGCAGCCCTGAGAGCGGACCCGACAGGGCGCTGGCGCGGGCTATGGCGGGCAGCGCGGCGCTTACCTCGTCGGGCAGTCGACGCAGGTTCGCGGTCCGCGCGGCGAAGGCGCTCCGCTGCTCGGCGTCCGGCAGCGCGCCGTGGAACATCAGGTGCCAGACGTCCTCGAAGCCGCGGGTCCGCGCGAGCTCGACGGCCGAGTACTGGCGGTAGTGGTAGAAGCCCTCGTACCCCCTGACGTCGCCGAGCCGGGTCTCGGTCACGACGACGCCCGCGAGCCCGCGGGGGACCTCCGCGGGGGCGGTGGGGGTGGGGGTGGAGACATTGATCGGCATGTTTTTCCTCGACTTCCTCCCTGGACTTGATCTGACTGTCCATGCTTGACTCAACCCCTGTCAATATTGATTGAATCAATGTCGAGTCAATCTGGATACGGTGTCACCCATGACGGATCGAGAAGTGACCCGCACGGACAGCGAGGCGTCGGGCCACGCCACGTCGGCAGCCACCCGCGAGGGCCGCCGCCTGAGCACCCGGGAAGCCGCCGAACTGCTCGGCGTGAAGCCCGAGACCGTGTACGCCTACGTGAGCCGCGGGCAGCTCACCAGCCGCCGCGGTCCCGGCGCACGGGGCAGCAGCTTCGACGCCGCGGAGGTCGAGTCGCTCGCCCGCAAGAACCGTCGGGAGCCGGCAGCCGCCTCCGTGAGCGGCGAGCTCTCCGTCCGCACCCGCATCACCCTCATCGACAAGGACCGCTACTACTACCGCGGCGTCGACGCGCTGGACCTGGCCCTGGCGCACTCGTACGAAGAGGTCGCCGAGTGGCTGTGGACCGGCGTCATGCGCCCCGGAATCCGCTTCACCGCCCCCGCCGAGACCGTCGGCGCCGCACGCCGTGCCATCGACGCGCTGCCCGAGCACAGCGGCCCGACCGACCACCTGCGCGTGGCCGCCATCTCGGCCGCGGCGGCGGACCCCCTCCGCTTCGACCTCTCCGAAGAAGCCGTCATCGGCACCGCCCGCACCCTCATCCCCACCCTCGTCACCGCGCTCCCACCGGCCGGCCGCACCCACCGGGACGAGGGCCCCCTGGCCCACCGGCTCTGGGCCCGGCTGACCGGCCGACAGCCGGACGACGCCTCCCTGCACGCCCTGGACACCGCGCTCGCCCTCCTCATCGACCACGACCTCGCCGCGTCCACGCTCGCCGTCCGCGTCGCCGCCTCCGCCCGCGCCCACCCGTACGCGGCGGTGTCCGCCGGCCTCGGTGTCCTGGAGGGCCCTCTGCACGGCGCGGCGAGCGGCCTCGCGCACCGCATGCTCCTGGACGTCCTCGACCGGGGCAGCGCGGCCCCCGTGGTGGCCGACGAACTCCGCGCGGGCCGCCGCGTCCCGGGCCTCGGCCACCGGCTCTACCCCGGCGAAGACCCGCGCGCGGAGGCCCTGTTCGCCCTCCTGGAGGTCGTCCCCGAGGCGGGCCCCGCCCTGGCGGCGGCCCGCGACGTGGTGGCCACCACGGCCCGCCACACCGACCTGCACGCCAATGTCGACCTGGCCTTGGCCGTCCTGACCGCCTCGTCCGGGATGCCCGCGGAGGCAGGCGAGACGATCTTCGCCGTGGCGCGCACGGCGGGCTGGATCGCCCATGCCCTGGAGGAGTACGAGGAACGCCCGCTGCGCATGCGCCCCAGCGGGCAGTACGTCGGGCCGCGCCCGCCCCAGCCGATGCCCGCGCCCGACGGCGGATGAACCACCACAGACCCGGCGCGGGTTAGGCTCCCCTCTGTGAGTAAGTGCGCCACCGCTTCGCGGGATCTGGACGAGCCTCTCGCGGGGACCGCGGCCACCGCCAGGACCTGGCTGCTTCTTGAGCAGCCGGGCCCGTGGGGCGCCAAAGCGCTCACCGCGAGCCATCTGGATCCGGAGATCGGCGGCGCCCTCGAGGCCGCCGCCGAGGGGACCGGCGTACGCGTCGCACTCATCCGCCGCCCCGGACGCCACGCGGACCGCCACGCCCCGGCGCTCCGCCGGGTGTACGCGGCCCACACCGTGCCCGGCAACACCTGGCTGCGCGGCCATGTCACGGACAGGCCGCAGGAGTTGCTCGACCTCGACTTCACAGCCCTCGGCGCGGGCGACCACGGCGGATTCGGCACCCCGCACACGGGCGCCCCGCTCGCCCTTGTCTGCACGAACGGCAAGCGTGACCGCTGCTGCGCCCTTCTCGGCAGGCCACTTGCCGCCGAGCTCGCCGCGTCCGGTGAACAAGGCACCTGGGAGGTCACTCATCTGGGTGGTCACCGCTTCTCCCCCACCTTGCTGGTCCTGCCCTACGGCTACGCGTACGGCCGCTCCGGACAGGCCGCAGTCAAGGAGATCCTCGAAGGGGTGCGCACGGGCCACGTCGTCACCGAAGGCTGCCGGGGCAGCTCCGCCTGGGAGCGCCCCGCACAGGCCGCCGAGCTCGCGGTGCGCACCGGGACGGGCGAGACCGCCGCGGGGGCCCTGAGCGTCGTCCACACGGACGGCACGGCCCCACGCTGGGACGTGACGGTGGCCCACACCGACGGACGGCACTGGCGCGTCACGGTCGCCCAGGGAGCCTCGCAGCCGCCACGGCCCGAGAGCTGCGGCGCGGCACTGGCGGCCCCGGCGCGCATGGATGTCGTGGCGGTGCGGCCGATGGCGTACGACTCCGTACAGGAGATCCCCGCCACAGTGACTTCGGAGTAGCGCTCAGGTCGCCGTACCGTTCGTACACATGAGCCCCACCTCTCCTGCCCGACGACTCCGCCTCGGCCTGCCGCGGCGCGTCTTCTCGCAGGTGCTGCTGATGCAGCTGGCGATCGCCGCCGGGGTCGCCGTGCTCGCCACGGGGCTCTTCCTCGCGCCGCTCAGCGACCAGCTGGACGACCAGGCGATGCGCCGCGCACTCGCCATCGCGCAGACCACGGCCGCCCAGCCGAAGATCGCCGATGACCTGCGCTCCTCGCAACCGACGGTCGACGGCCCCGTGCAGACGGAAGCGGAACGGATCCGGCGCGCCAGCGGGGCCGAATACGTCGTGATCATGAACAAGGACGGCGTTCGCTGGTCCCACACCGACCACGCCCAGATCGGACAGGTCGTCTCGACCGACCCGAGCGACGCGCTCGCCGGGGACGAGGTCATGGAGATCGACGACGGCACCCTGGGCCGCTCGGCGCGCGGCAAGGTGCCGCTGCGGGACATCGACGGGGGCATCGTGGGCGCCGTCTCCGTAGGCATCGAGTACGACAGCGTCCGGGCCCGCCTCATCCACGCGATCCCCGGTCTCTTCGCGTACGCGGGCGGGGCGCTCGCCGTCGGCGCCCTCGCCGCCTATCTGATCTCACGCAGGGTGCAGCGGCAGACGCGTGACCTGGCATTCTCCGATATCTCGGCGCTCCTTGCGGAACGCGAGGCCATGCTGCACAGCATCCGCGAGGGCGTCGTCGCGCTGGACCGCGGCGGCCGGATCCGCCTCCTCAACGACGAGGCCCAGCGCCTCCTCGGCCTCGGCGCGGAAGCCATCGGGCAGCCGCTCGACACCGCGCTCGGCCCGGGCCGTACGACCGACGTGCTCGCCGGGCGGGTCACGGGCACCGACCTCCTGACCGTCCGCGGCCAGCGTGTCCTGGTCGCCAACCGCATGCCCACGGACGACGGAGGCGCCGTCGCCACCCTGCGCGACCGCACCGAACTGGAGCAGTTGGGCCGCGAGCTGGACTCCACCCGCGGCCTCATCGACGCACTGCGCGCCCAGGACCACGAACACGCCAACCGCATGCACACGCTGCTCGGCCTCCTGGAGCTTGAGATGTACGAGGAGGCCGCGGAGTTCGTCGGTGAGGTGGCGGGCGCGCACCGGGTGACCGCCGAGCAGATCACGGAGAAGATCGGCGATCCGCTGCTCGCCGCACTCCTGGTGGGCAAGGCCACGGTCGCCGCGGAGCGAGGCGTCGTCCTCGCCGTCCCGCGCGACACCGCGCTGCCCGACCGTCTGATCGACCCGGGCGGTCTGGTCACCATCGTCGGCAACCTCGTCGACAACGCGCTCGACGCGGCTGCGGGCACCCTCCACGCGCGCGTGGAGGTCGATGTGCGCACCGAGGGACGCGCCGTCGTCCTCCAGGTGCGCGATACGGGCCCCGGCGTACCGTCCGAACAACGCGAGACGATCTTCACGGAGGGCTGGTCCACCAAGGAGCCCCCGGCGCACGGCAAGCGCGGCATCGGGCTCGCTCTGGTCCGCAGGCTTGCCGAGCGGCAGGGCGGCAGCGCCCGGGCCGGTGCCTCGCCCGACGGGGGCGCCGAGTTCACCGTCGTACTGCCCGAAGCGCTCGCACAGTCCGACCTTGCCCCCACGGAGGAGACACGATGATCGAGGTGCTTGTCGTGGACGACGACGTCAGGGTCGCGGACGTCAACGCCGCCTACGTGGCCAAGGTCCCCGGCTTCCGGGTGGCCGGGAAGGCGCACAGCGCCGCCGAGGCACTGCGGCTCGTCGAGGAGCTCCCCGTCGATCTGGTGCTCCTCGACCACTATCTGCCGGACGAGACGGGTCTCGCGGTGGTCCGTACGCTGCGTGAGCGCGGCCACCAGACAGACGTGATCATGGTGACCGCCGCGCGCGATGTCGCCACCGTCCAGGCCGCGATGCGGCACGGCGCCCTGCAGTACCTGGTCAAGCCGTTCTCCTACGCGGGACTCCGGGCCAAGCTCGACGCGTACGCGACCTTGCGCCGCACCCTGGACGGCGGGGGCGAGGCCGAGCAGGCCGAGGTCGACCGGATCTTCGGCGCCCTCTCGGCGACTCCGGCGCCGGAACTGCCCAAAGGGCACTCCCCCACCACGGCCGAGCTGGTCCGCAGGGCCTTGATGGGGGCCGAGGGGCCGCTGTCCGCCCAGGAGTTGGCGGACCGCACCCGGCTGAGCCGCCAGACGGCCCAGCGCTATCTGAAGCTCCTGGAGCGCTCGGGCCGGGTCAGGCTCAGCCTCAAGTACGGCGACACGGGCCGCCCGGAACACCGCTACGAATGGGCGCCCAGCGCTTCATAGCCAGGCGCTCGTGGAGGGCGCTCGCAAAGGGCAGCTACACCGCTCCCGCCCCGGTGAGCGACCGCACCTCGGTCTCCGCGTGCTTGGCCTCGTCCGCCGGCTCCGGCGAGGTGACGGTGCCCAGCCATCCGGCGAGGAAGCCCAGCGGGATGGAGACGAGCCCCGGGTTCTCCAGCGGGAAGTACTGGAAGTCCACCCCCGGGAAGAGGGATCCGGGCCCTCCGGAGACCACGGGTGACAGCACGACAAGCACCAGGGAGGGCACCAGGCCCCCGTAGACCGACCAGACCGCTCCCCGTGTGGTGAAGTTCCGCCAGAACAGCGAGTAGAGCAGCACGGGCAGATTCGCGGACGCGGCGACCGCGAAGGCGAGTCCGACCAGGAACGCCACGTTGAGATCTCGGGCGAGCAGCCCCAGGCCGATCGCCACCACGCCGATCCCGGCCGCGGCGAGGCGCGCCACCGCCACCTCACTGCGCGGCTTCGCATGCCCCCGTCGTAGCGACGCGTACAGATCGTGGGCCACGGACGCCGATGAGGCGAGCGTGATCCCGGCGACGACGGCGAGGATCGTGGCAAAGGCGATCGCGGCGACGATCGCGAACAGAACCGTTCCGCCTGTGGAGTTCGCGCCGCCCCCGAGATCGAGCGCGAGGAGCGGAACCGCCGTGTTCCCCGCGGTGTTCGATCCCCGTACGGCTCCAGGCCCCACGATCGCGGCGGCGCCGAAGCCAAGGACGATCGTCATCAGGTAGAAGCTTCCGATGAGACCGATGGACCAGACGACGGAGCGACGGGCGGCGCGCGCGGTCGGCACCGTGTAGAAGCGGGAGAGGATGTGCGGAAGACCGGCCGTGCCGAGGACGAGCGCGAGCCCGAGGCTGATGAAGTCCAGGCGCGAGGTCCAGTCCCCGCCGTACTTCAAGCCGGGTGCGAGGAACTTGCTGCCGTGTCCACTGCGGTCGGCCGCCGTCCGCAGCAACTGGTCGAAGTCGCCGTGGAAACGCACCAGAACGAGCACGGTCAGCGCGATCGTGCCGCACATCAGCAGGACCGCCTTGACGATCTGGATCCAGGTGGTGGCCCGCATCCCTCCCAACGACACGTAGACGACCATGAGCGCGCCGACGCCGATCACGGTCCAGGCCTGCGCCGCCCCGCTCGTCCCGCCGAGCAGCAGCGCGACCAGTGAGCCCGCCCCCACCATCTGCGCCACCAGGTAGAGAACGGACACGGTCACCGAGGAAGTTCCCGCCGCGATACGCACGGGCCGCTCCCTCATCCGGGCGGCGACGACATCGGCGAGCGTGAACCGACCGCAGTTGCGCACCAGTTCGGCCACCAGGAACAGCACGACCAGCCAGGCCACGAGAAAGCCCACCGAGTAGAGCAGCCCGTCGTACCCGAAGAGGGCGATCAGTCCGGAGATGCCGAGGAAGGACGCGGCCGACATGTAGTCGCCCGCGATGGCGAATCCGTTCTCCATGGGCGAGAAGAGTCGCCCACCCGCGTAGAACTCCTCCGCCGAGCCGTGCCGGTTCCGGCTCACCCACGTCGTGATGGCGAGCGTGACGGCCACGAACACACCGAACAGCAGAAGCGCCAGCGTCTGATGGTCCCCGGTCATCGCTCGCTCCCCCGGCCCGACTCCTGCTCGCTCAACTGGTCGTGTTCCCGCTGGGCCTGGACCCTCTTCTGGTCCTGCTCCCGCTTCTGCTCGAACACGGCCCAGCGCAGATCGAGCGCCACGCGATCCCTCCTCAGCCGGGCATGCCGGGAATACGCCCAGGTCAGCAGGAAGGTCGTGAGGAACTGTCCGAGACCCGCGAGCATCGCGACGTTCACGGATCCGGTGACGGGCCGTGCCATGAACCCGGGCGCCGTCGTCGCCGTCACGACATACGCGACGTACCAGGTGAAGAAGACGGCCACACCAGGGATGACGAACCGCCGATACCGGCCGCGCACCTCCTGGAAGGCAGCACTGCGCTGGACCTCCAGATAGATGTCGGCCGCACTCGCGCCCCGCTCCGGCGCGGATCGGGGCGGCGCCACAGGCGCCGGAGCCCCTGTGCCGTCCAACTCGCCCCAGCCGGACGCAAGCGCGTCGTACCAGGGATCCCTGGGATCACCGGTCCGCGCCTGCCCGGCATCGCGCCCGTCGTGCTTCTCCACCGAACTCTCCTTGTCCGCAGCCTGGTTCGGCCGCGTGCCCAAGGATGGACAGAACGGGAAGATCCCTGACTCTTCTCTCCCTTCACTTCACCCCATCAGGTGACGGACCTCGTCAAAGACCGCACTCACGTGGACCTGGCGCTCGGCGGCTTGGCGAGACCGTGCCCGTAGGCGTAACGAACAGCTTGCGCTCGGTCCTTGAGCCCCGTCTTGGCGAAGAGGTTGTTGATGTGCGTCTTCACCGTCGCGGTGGAGACACACATCTCTCGGGCGATCTCCTGATTCGTCATTCCCTCGGCGATCAGGACGAGCACTTCGGTCTCGCGCGTGGTGAGACCGTCGGGCGGCTCCACCGCGGGCGCGGGCTGCTCGGACTCCGAGAGCCGCTCCAGCAACCGCCGTTGGATCTGTGGCGAGAGACCCCCGTTGCCGGAGAGCACGTCCTCGACGGCCCGCACGATCTCGTCCCCACCGGCGTCCTTGGTGAGATAGCCCCGTGCGCCGGCTCTCAGCGCCGGGAAGAGCGAGTCGTCGTCGGCGAAGGTGGTCAGCACGACGACCTGTGTCCCCGGGTACTCGGCGCGGATACGGCGGGTGGCCTCCGCGCCGTCGACCCTGGGCATGCGCAGGTCCATCAGGACGACGTCCGGCGCGAGTTCGGCGACGAGCCGGACGGCCTCCTCGCCGTCTCCCCCGGAACCGACGACCTCGATGCCGGGCAGCAGCCCCAGCAGCATCACGATCCCCTCGCGCACCACTGTCTGGTCGTCGACCACGATCACCCGCGCCGGCGCCTTGGCGCCGCCCTCCGCCGTCATGTGGGCACCTTCAGCGTCACGATGAAGCCCTCCTCGCCAGGCCCGGCCGTCAGGGACCCGCCCAGCAGCTCGGCTCGCTCCCGCATTCCGAGCAGACCGTACCCGGCTCCGGAAGCGGCGAGCTCGCCCGGCGGCCCGCCCGAATCCTCTACGTCCAGGGTCACTTCACCCTCCCCGTACGCCAGGCGTACGAACACGGTGGCGCCCGGCGCGTGCTTGCGGACGTTCGTCAGGGCCTCCTGCGCGACACGGCGCACCGTCTGGGACGCCTCGGCGGGCAGAGGGCGCCGCGCCCCCGTCACGGACACCGAGGCCTTGTCCGAGGCGACCAGTTCGTGAAGGAAATCCTCGACGGGCGTCATCTCGCCGCGCAGCGCGGAGAGCGCCTGCCGGGTCTCCGCGAGCCCTTCGCGGGCCATGGACCGCGCCGCCACCACGCGATCGAGAATCTGATCGCGTGTCGCATCCCCCTCGATCAGCAGACGCGCCGCCTCCAGGTGGACCATCTGCGCGGAGAGGCTGTGCGCGAGCACGTCGTGGATCTCCCGGGCGATGCGGGCCCGCTCGGCGAGCGCGGCCGTCTCGGCCTCCGCCGTGCGAGCGGCCCGCTCCTGGGCCAGCAGCCTCTGGGCATTGCCCCGCGCGTCGGCGTCGAGCCGCAGGGTGTACCCGGCCAGCGCGAGCCCGATGACGATGAGGCTCGTGACGAGCCAGTTGTCGTTGTTGTACGCCGCGAACCCGGCCAGCGCGACAAGCGCGCAACCCGCGGCCGCCAGAAGCGGCAGCCGCTCCAGGGCCAGGACCCCCGTACTGCACCAGAGGACGAGCGCAAGCACCCTCCAGTCGCCCGCCTGCGCGGCATACCCGGCCCCCATCAGCAGGAGCAGCAGAGTGACCGAGGGCCACAACCGACGATCGAAGGAGGTGCGGAAGAACGCCCAGGCAAGCCCGCAGCAGAGCAGGACCAGGCCGACCCCGGCCACCAGGCGCCAGCCCCTGTCGTGATGGAACGCGTTCCACAGCAGGCCGACGGCGATCACCACCCGCAGGACTCTGACGAACCACAGCCGGGCGACGCTCTGCCCTCCCCGGGTGAGCCCTTCCCGGGAGGGCCATCTCATCCACCGGTCCGAGATCACACGGGGTCCTTCCGCATCGGCTCGTATGCCGCGTCCGCAACACCGTACGACGGGCGGAACAGGCCGGCCCGCTGCACCAGCATGCCGCTCCGCACAAGCAGCGTGGCCGCGAGCGCCAGCATCAGAGCGGCACTGCCCTGCCGCACGCCCAGCAGCGCGCCGAGACCGAACAGGCCGAGCCGCAGCCCGATCCCGACCCCCCAGACGAGGGCGGTGGCCTTGGTGCCCTTGCCCCACACGGCACCGTCCGGCGCCGTCCACACATACGTGGTCCGCGCCCAGCCGAAGCCCATGGCCAGAGCGACCACCAGCTCCGCACCGAGCAGGGCGACGGACAGCGCGTGGTGATGGGGATCCAGCACGTCGGGCTTGCGCACGGCCATGAAGACCAGCACGGCAGGTATGACCCACCAGCGCCTGTCCGCGGTGATCTGCTGCGCCTTGAACTGGCGCACGATCACCAACGCGACGACGGCGCAGACCACCAAAACATTGGCGAGCCCAGACATGACGGCCTCCGTGGGGCGAAAGAGTTCGGAGCCGATCCGAGGAGGATCGACGCCTTCGACGCTACGGAAAAGACCTGGTCAGGACATCGGAGCAGGGGTGGAACGTGGGTGGAGCCGAGGGCTCCACCCACGGGTGGAGTGCGTTCGCACGGGCGGGACGCACCCGTTTCACGCGAGCGCTACGCGTCGATGCGCGAGCGGTCCAGCGTCGCCGCCGAGCTCGTGATGAACTCCTTGCGG
Source organism: Streptomyces sp. NPDC031274 (assembly GCF_055570235.1). NCBI lineage: Bacteria > Bacillati > Actinomycetota > Actinomycetes > Kitasatosporales > Streptomycetaceae > Streptomyces > Streptomyces sp. NPDC031274. The sequence goes on from NZ_JBVIHP010000001.1 coordinate 554,710, forward strand.
GGCGCCACGTCGTTGCCCATCAGCAGATCGAAGACCTGCTCGGCGGCGTCCAGGTCGCCGATGTTGACCCGCCGCAGGGTGCGGTAGCGGGGGTCCATGGTGGTCTCCGCGAGCTGGTCCGCGTCCATCTCGCCGAGGCCCTTGTAGCGCTGGATGGAGTCCTTGAAGCGGATCCCCTTGCGCTGGTACTCCAGCAGCGTCTCGCGCAGCTCGTTGTCCGAGTACGTGTAGACGTACTTGTCCTGGCCCTTCTTCGGCTGCACCAGCTCGATGCGGTGCAGGGGCGGCACGGCCGCGAAGACCCGGCCCGCCTCCACCATCGGGCGCATGTAGCGCTGGAAGAGGGTGAGCAGCAGAATCCGGATGTGCGCGCCGTCGACATCGGCGTCGACGAGGAGAATGATCTTTCCGTAGCGCGCCGCGTCGATGTCGAAGGTCCGGCCGGACCCTGCCCCTATGACCTGGATGATCGCGCCGCACTCGGCGTTCTTCAGCATGTCCGTCACGGACGCCTTCTGAACGTTGAGAATCTTGCCGCGGATGGGCAGGAGGGCCTGGAACTCGGAGTTCCGCGCCAGCTTGGCGGTGCCGAGCGCCGAGTCGCCCTCGACGATGAAGAGCTCGCTGCGCTCCACGTCGTCGCTGCGGCAGTCGGCGAGCTTCGCGGGCAGCGAGGAGGATTCCAGGGCCGTCTTGCGGCGCTGGGCGTCCTTGTGCTGACGGGCCGCGATGCGCGTGCGGGCCGCGGCGACGGCCTTCTCCATCACGGCGCGCGCCTGCGCCTTGGCGTCGCGCTTGGTGGACGTCAGGAACGCCTTGAGCTCCTTGGCGATGACGTTGGCGACGATGCGGTTGGCCGCCGAGGTGCCGAGCACCTCCTTGGTCTGGCCCTCGAACTGCGGCTCGGCCAGACGGACCGTGACGACCGCGGTCAGCCCCTCCAGGGCGTCGTCCTTGACGATGTCGTCCTCGGCGACGCGCAGCACCTTCTGGGTGCGCAGCGCCTCGTTCATCGTCTTGGTGAGGGAGCGCTCGAAGCCCGATACATGGGTGCCGCCCTTGGGGGTGGCGATGATGTTGACGAAGGACCGCAGCGTCGTGTCGTAACCCGTGCCCCAGCGCATGGCGACGTCCACGGTGAGATCACGCGTGACCTCGGTGGGGGTCATCTGACCATGGTCGTCGAGGACCGGGACGGTCTCCTTGAAGCTGCCCTGCCCGGTGAGGCGAAGGACGTCGCAGACGGCCTTGTCCTGGGCGAGGTACTCACAGAACTCGCTGATGCCGCCGTCGAAGCGGAAGGACTCCTCGCCCTTGCTGCCGCCGTCGCCGAGGCCGTACTCGTCGCGTACGACGATGGTCAGGCCGGGCACCAGGAAGGCGGTCTGCCGGGCGCGCTGGTGCAGCGTGTCCAGGTTGAGCTTGGCGTCCTTCAGGAAGATCTGCCGGTCGGCCCAGTAGCGCACGCGCGTGCCGGTGCGGTTCTTGGGGATCTTCTTCGCCTTGCGCAGCTTGGCCGACGAGTCGAAGTCGGCATCGGGGCCGGGCTTGGCGAAGGCGCCGGGGACACCGCGGCGGAAGCTGATCGCGTGGGTGTGCCCAGCGCGGTCCACCTCGACGTCGAGGCGCGCGGACAGGGCGTTCACCACGGAGGCACCCACACCGTGCAGGCCGCCGGAGGCGGCGTAGGAGCCACCGCCGAACTTGCCGCCCGCATGGAGCTTCGTCATGACGACCTCGACTCCGGAGAGGCCGGTCTTGGGCTCGACATCCACCGGGATGCCTCGGCCGTTGTCCCGGACCTCTACGGAGGCGTCGTCGTGGAGGATGACTTCGATGTGGTCGCAGTAGCCGCCCAGGGCCTCATCGACGGAGTTGTCGATGATCTCCCAGAGGCAGTGCAGCAGGCCACGGCTGTCCGTCGACCCGATGTACATGCCCGGACGCTTGCGAACGGCCTCGAGCCCCTCCAGGACGAGCAGGTGCCGCGCGGTGTAGTTGGAACCGTCCCGGTCTGCTCCGGTCAGCAACGCTGTGGACGGCACGGACGTCTCGGCGGTCACGCGGTTCGCTCCTCGCTGAATTTCAAATGGGGTCCTTTGGGGTACGGCCCCGACTTCGGTTGCCGCTCAGAGGGTACCGAGGCCTGGTAGAGCCGTTGTAACGCCACCCTCGTCTCAACTCACACTAGTCCAGTGCCGCACGCTTGTTCGATCCCTCAATGGAGTGAAGCGCACGTCACGTTCCCTTCCAGGCATGAACCATTTAGGCTCCGGGCACGTCCTCATGAACAACCGGCAACCCAGCCGGTGGACGACCGACCTGACAGACAGCGCGAAACCGTACGACACGTAAGAGACGTAATACGGCACATTCGCCGCCAACCGGCAGCAGACAGCCGCCTCGGAAAAAACTTCGAGGAAAAGCCACGAGCGGGAACGTTTTCGGCCTGGTTGGATGTTGACCCTGGTACGACAGCTCGTCGAGCTAGAGAAGAGGCGACGTGACTACTGTTCTGACCCCCGCGAGCCCCCTGACGGCCGCTGATCGCTGCGACCGCTGCGGCGCCCAGGCATACCTGCGCGTCGTCCTGTTGAGCGGCGGTGAACTGCTCTTCTGCGCCCACCATGGCCGCAAGTTCGAGCCGGAACTCAAGAAGATCGCCGCTGAGATACAGGACGAGACGGAGCGGCTTACGGCCGTCCCGGAAACCAATGACGAGGATCGCTGACACCTCGCCCCCACGACGAGCCATCCGGCGCACTCCAGGCCGGTGACCGGGCGGCCGACCCTGCCAACCCCAGGGGCGGCCGCCCGCTCTCGTCACACGGCCGCCCAGGCACCTTCTCGGCGGTCCCACGCGGCGTTCCACTCTCCCCGCGTTGCGAATTCCGCAGTCTCAGCCCTGCAGGGGCATGTCCCGCGCGACGCCCGAGATCCGCGTGTAGACCCCCGGGCTCCCAGCCCGCCCGCAGCCGCTGCCCCACGACACGAGGCCGATGAGCCGCCCGTGTGCGACAAGCGGGCCGCCGCTGTCCCCCTGGCAGGCGTCACGCCCGCCCTCGACTTCCCCGGCACACAGCATGGACGCGGCCGCGTACGTACCGTCGGAGCTGCCCGGGTAGGCCTTCCCGCACGTCGAGTCAGGCAGTACCCGTACGGGCGCGGAGCGCAACGTACGCGCGTAATCACCCGCCCCCGTCGTGTCACCCCACCCGAAGACAGCCGCGCGCGTGCCGGGCTCGTACGCCGAGTCACCCTCCCCGGCCATGCTGATCGCGTAACTCTTCGGAAGCGGGCTCGCGAGAGACAGGACCGCGACGTCTCCGGAGTTCGAGGAGCTGTCGTACTCCGGGTTGACCGACGCCTCGCGCACCGGGATCTCGCGGCCGGCCGACGTACTCAGGTCGTCACGGCCCGCGATCACCTTCAGGTCGCTCATCTTGCGCAGCGGCACTCCGAGGACTTCCTCGCCCATGCAGTGCGCCGCGGTGAGGACGGTCGTGGGACCGACCACCACACCTCCGCAGAACTGCCCCGAGCGCGTACCCCCGAACCGGTCACGACTGGACAGCGCCACCACCCAGGGGTTGTCGGCCACCCGGACCGGGCTGCCCCCGATGACGATGCTGTCGGCCGCCGCGGGGGCCGGAGAGGCCAGCGGCAGCACCGCCACCGGTGCGACAAGGGCCAATGCCGCCGTAAATGTTCGGGCGAAAGGACGAGGCATGCGATCTCCTCACTTTGGGTTGCCATGGCACACCCACAGTGATCCAGTGCGGCACACCCCGCACCCGCGCCACGCACGTCCGAGCCAGGGCGAACTCATCGGACAAACAGAAGGACCCGAAGCCTCGCACGAGGTTTCGGGTCCTTCTTGTGGAGCGCTGGTGACTAGTCGAGGTAGTCGCGCAGAACCTGCGAACGCGACGGGTGACGCAGCTTCGACATCGTCTTCGACTCGATCTGACGGATGCGCTCACGCGTCACTCCGTAGACCTTGCCGATCTCGTCGAGGGTCTTCGGCTGGCCGTCGGTGAGACCGAAGCGCATGGAGACCACGCCCGCCTCACGCTCGGACAGGGTGTCGAGCACGGAGTGCAGCTGCTCCTGAAGGAGCGTGAAGCTGACCGCGTCGGCCGGAACGACCGCCTCGGAGTCCTCGATGAGGTCACCGAACTCGCTGTCGCCGTCCTCACCCAGGGGGGTGTGGAGGGAGATCGGCTCACGGCCGTACTTCTGGACCTCGATGACCTTCTCCGGGGTCATGTCGAGTTCCTTGGCCAGCTCCTCCGGGGTGGGCTCGCGGCCCAGATCCTGGAGCATCTGGCGCTGCACGCGCGCGAGCTTGTTGATGACCTCGACCATGTGCACCGGGATACGGATGGTGCGGGCCTGGTCGGCCATGGCGCGAGTGATCGCCTGACGGATCCACCAGGTGGCGTACGTGGAGAACTTGTAGCCCTTGGTGTAGTCGAACTTCTCGACCGCGCGGATCAGACCGAGGTTGCCCTCCTGGATGAGGTCCAGGAAGAGCATGCCGCGGCCGGTGTAGCGCTTGGCCAGGGAGACCACCAGGCGGAGGTTGGCCTCCAGGAGGTGGTTCTTGGCGCGGCGCCCGTCCTCGGCGATGATCTCCAGCTCGCGCTTGAGCTTCGGTGCGAGCTTGTCAGCGTTCGCCAGCTTGTCCTCGGCGAACAGGCCGGCCTCGATGCGCTTGGCGAGCTCGACCTCCTGCTCCGCGTTGAGGAGCGGGACCTTGCCGATCTGCTTCAGGTAGTCCTTGACGGGGTCGGCGGTGGCACCGGCCGCGGCGACCTGCTGGGCCGGGGCGTCGTCCTCGTCCTCGTCGGAGAGCACGAAGCCTGCCTGGGGACCCTCCTCCGTGGACTCGCCCTCACCGGGCTTGCCCTTGGCGGGCGTCTCCTCGGTGGCCTCGTCGTCCAGGATCTCGTCGTCTTGCTTGGACGCACTCTTCTTCGCCGTCGCCTTCTTGGCGACGGTCTTCTTGGCGACGGCCTTCTTTGCCGTCGTCTTCTTGGCGGCGACCTTCTTCGCGGGCGAGTCCTCAGCTGCGACATCTACGGCCGACGCCTCGGGGGCGGCGGTCGCGGTGGCCTGCTTAGCCGTGGTCGTCTTGGCCGCGACGGTCTTGGTCGCGGTGCGCTTGACCGGGCTCTTCGCTGCGACGCTCTTGCGGGGGCGCTTCGGCTCCGCGGCACTGACCATCAGCGTCACACCCTCTTCCTCGAGGATCTGGTTGAGGCTGCGCAGAACGTTCTTCCACTGAGTGGCCGGAATCTGGTCAGCTTCGAAGGCACGACGCACGTCATCGCCGGCGATCTGCCCATCAGCCTTTCCCCGCTCGATGAGCGCCATGACAGAAACGGATTCGGCGATCTCCGGCGGGAGCGTACGGGATGTGCTGGCCGACACGAACAACCTCTCGGAACGTTGGAAAACGGCTTCCGGCCCCGTCCATTGTGGACCAGGACCGACGACCGACGACTGGGGATGGGCCGACGGCGCAGGCGGGGCCGGGGAGCTACACAGCGTCGCGAACGACTGCTGTATTCCCTCCTCGGCTATCACCTCTTAGGTCATCGCGCTGCCCCGAGGAGCGTTACGCCCAATCTACGTGGCCCGAGTCACACCCCGTAAGCACCCAAAAGCGTCCAGATGCGGTCAGAAGTGTCCAAATCTAGGCTCTGGTGACCGCCCTGACGGCAACGACCGCGTCGCCGGGTCTCTGCCTGATCCCCGAGGGCCCCACAGAGGCCCGGCGACGGTACCGCGCCGACGGAGTGATGAGGTCGGGCCGCGAGGCGCATGAGCCGGCCGTACGGACGCAGACCCGGCCGGTCAGTGCTCGCGGGGGGCGGGCACGACGCGCTCCACCTCCGGGTGGACGGTGAGCAACTGCCGCATGGCCGCTTCGGCGCCCGGTCCGTCGCCCGCCCCCAGAGCGTCGACGATGCGCGAGTGGTGGGCCAGCGATGCCTCGGTGGGACGGTCGCAGCCGGTGATCGGGCCACCGGAGACCTGGAGTGCGGCCGAGACGATGCCGGACAGGTGCTCCAGCATGCGGTTGCTCGCGAGCTGGATGAGCAGCGAGTGGAACTCCGCGTCGGCGCGGGAGAAGGTGATCCCGTCGCCCTGGCTCAGGGCATGGCCCATGATCTCGACCATGTCGGCGAGCCGCTGCTGCACCTCCTCGCGGCCGTGGCCCGCGGCGAGCCGGGCGGCGAGGGGCTCGATCGTCCAGCGAAGCTCGCCCAGTTCGCGGCGCTGGTCGTCGCGCTGCGGCCCGAACGCGCGCCACTCGATGATGTCCGGGTCCAGCAGGTTCCAGTCGCTGACGGGGCGCACGCGCGTGCCGACATTCGGCCTCGCACTGACCAGGCCCTTGGCTTCAAGTACGCGCAGCGATTCCCGCACGACGGTGCGGGAGACCTCGAAACGCTGGCCGATCTCCTCGGGGACCAGCGGACGGTCGGCGCCCAGGTCGCCGGAGACGATCATCTGACCGAGCTGCTGGACGAGTTGGCCGTGCAGTCCACGGCCACGGTTTCCTGCGGTGCGTCGGCCCACGCGGCCGAGGTCGTGGTCGGCGCCCTCCCACGGGGGCGCGACGACGCGGTCGGCACCAGGGGCCTCCGCGTAGGGGTAGCGGTCGAGTTCGCCCGGGCCGGCGAGACCGGAGTCTGCGGAGCGGGCGGCGGTCATCATGGTGTGCGCAAGGGTACTCACGGATCCTTTGTCGGCGTGGCTCCCAAGTCCCTTGAGGTCTTTGGTGAAAAGCACACGAAAGGGTGATCGCTTACCCCGCCGCACTTGACGCCTTGTCGGAAAGAAATGGCCGTTCTCCCAGGAGTTGTGCGCAGCACGGGAACGGAAGCGCCGGGTGATCATTATCGAGCTCTGCTGCGCATCCCCGTGAGCAGATATGCGCAGAGCAGAGCGGTCAGTGACAACATCAGTGCGCTGCCAACAGGTTGGGCGACCATCCGGACTCCGCCGGCCAGATATCGCTCGACACCGAACGGCCACTGCACCAGCGCGAGGTCGCGCAGCCTCCCCGGCAGCCCCGCCGCCGATCGCACAGACGGTCCCTCCAAGGCTTTTTGTACGAGCGGTACGACGACGATCGGCACCGCGAGAACAGCGGCGAGGCCTGCCGTCGTGGACCGGAAGACTCCGCCGGCGAGCACCCCCGCCCAGGCGCAGCCCACCACCAGAGCGATCCAACTCGCGCTCAGGGAAAGCCAGTCAGCGGGAACTTTCGCGAGCTCGTCGCCGTATACCAAGTGGAGCAGCGCGGTGTCGGAAGCCAGGACGAGCAGGCTCAGCAGGAGAGCCGTGGCCGCCGCGACGATCAACTTGGCACAGAGCAGCCCCAAGCGGCGGGGGACGGTGCCCCGGTCGACGGCGAGGGCGGGATGACGGAACTCCTCACCGAAGGCGAGCGCGCCGAGCAGTCCGGCGCCAAGCGCTGCGGGCGGCAAGGGGAGTTCCTGGGGCCAGGCGGCCAGCAGGAGCGGTTGCGGCGTGTGACCGCTCCTTGCGAGGAAGACGCAGAGGACGGCGGAGACGGCCAGCACGACGGCCGCGGTGAGGTACCCGGTGCCGACACCGGCGACGCGGTGCAGCTCGTAGCGCAAGGGACGAAGGGGGCCGCGGGCGGGGCGGATCGAGATGGGGGGCGGCAAGGAGGACGGGGCCACGGGGGCCTGTGGGGCAGTGGTGGCACGGGGATCGGTGGTGGCGGGTGGCTCCGTGGTGGCGAGCGGGATGAGGATCTTGGTCGTGGACACGGTCTCGGTGCCGGATCCGGGGCCGGGGCCGGGGCCGGGGCCGGTCTCGGACCCGGCACCGGCCCCGGGTAGCACGTCAGCCGCCTCGGCCGGCCTGTCCCCCGCCGGGGGCTTCCCTGCCAGGCTTCCTGCCGCGCCCCCGCGTGACATCTGCCCCGTATCCACGCCCGTGCCGCCAGCAGCCGCAGCAGCCCCACCGGAGACTTCGACTCTCCGTTCGGTCGCGGGCGTGGCCGACGGCGTCGGCGCCACAGCGGCAGGCCCCGCATCCCCGATCTCATCGGCGAGTTGGTGGACGAGGATTCCGTGGCGGAACGCCGTCTCTCCGACATCGGCGCAATTGCTGCCGTACACCGAAAGCCTGTTGCCGTCCTCCTTCACCACCTCGATGGAGCGCCGCCCCGCGCGGGCCTCCTTGGACAGCAGGGCGCCCAGGCGCGCCGCGTGTGGACTGCGCACCGCGACACGGGGGCGCAGCCGGGTGCGGGCGAAATCCCCGGCTTCCTGGTCGGCGACCAGACGGCCCGCTTCCAGCGTGACGACCCGGTCGGCGCTCCGTGCTGCCTCCTTGGGGTCGGCCGTGGAGAACAGGACCGTTCCCCCCTGGGAGGCGTGCGCGCGCAGCACGTCGTGCAGCCACCCGCCCTCCCGGGCCGAAAGCCCGTCGGCGGGACCGTCGAGGACGAGCGTGTGCGGGTCGGCGAGCAGCGCGCAGGCCAGGCCGAGACGCCGGTCCATGCCGCGCGAGAGCGTGCCGAGCCGCTGATCACGGAGGCTGACGAGACCGACGACTTCGAGTACGTCGTCGGCGCGCTGGACGGGAACACCGGCGGCAGCGCACAGCATGCGCAGCTGGCCGCGGACCGTGCGGCCGGGATGCCCCGGCACCTCGCCCAGAAGGACGCCCACCTCGCGGGAGGGGTGGGCGATGCGGTGCAGCGGACGCCCTCTGAAGTAGGTGACCCCTCGGCCCTGTTGGATTTCGAGCATGAGTCTCAGCGCCGTCGTCTTGCCGGCGCCCTGTGCGCCGAGCAGCGCCGTGACACGGCCCGTTCGCGCCTCGAAGGACACGTCGTCGACGGCGGGTGGCTGCTCCTGGCGGAGATTGCTGGTCAGTCCGATGGCCTGGATCATCGCTTCTCTCGCGGGATGTGCGACCGCTCGGCGGCCAAGGTTCGTCCGCCGGGTCGGGGACGGACGAACCCCGTGGGTACTTCAGCAAGATAACGCGATATTTCCGTCATTTCGGTCAGGGCGTGGGTCGCGGGTGTCCATCACGCGACCATCGCGCGGTCAGACCGACGGGTGACCAGCGCGTGCCGCGCGGCTCGGACCTCAGACTTCGGGGCGCAGCATCGGCGGGTTGAGCAGCGTCGCGCCGCCCGCGCGGAAGAGCTGGGCGGGGCGGCCGCCCTGACGGGTGGTCGTACCGCCGGTGGGAACGAGGAAGCCAGGCGTCCCGGTCACCTTGCGGTGGAAGTTGCGCGGGTCGAGCACGACGCCCCACACGGCCTCGTACACCCGGCGCAGCTCTCCGACGGTGAACTCGGGCGGGCAGAAGGCCGTCGCGAGGGACGAGTACTCGATCTTCGAACGGGCGCGCTCCACGCCGTCCGCCAGGATCTGCGCGTGATCGAAGGCCAGCGGCGCCGCCTGCTCGCCCTCACGGCCGTATCCGCCCTGATGGAGCAGTGCCTCGACCGGCGCCCAGCGTGCGCTTTTCGCATCACCACCGGCTCGTGGTGCGGGCAGATCGGGGGCGAGCGCGAGATGGGCGACGCTCACGACCCGCATCCGCGGATCGCGCTTGGGATCGCCGTACGTGGCGAGCTGCTCCAGGTGCGCGCCGTTCGCCTGGACCGGAGTGTCCCGATCGTGGGCACACAGCCCCGTCTCTTCGACCAGCTCCCGCGCGGCGGCCGCCGACAGGTCCTCGTCGTCGCGCACGAATCCGCCGGGGAGCGCCCAGCGGGCCTGGAACGGCGACTCACCCCGCCGCACGGCAAGCGCGCAGAGCGCGTGGCTGCGCACGGTCAGCACGACCAGATCGACGGTGACAGCGAAGGGCGGGAAGGCCGACGGGTCGTAGGGCGACATGCCGCGATCATAGTCGTCTGCCTGACGATAAACAGCTCCTCCGGCATCCGATCCTGGTTCCAGCTTCTGCGGCCTCAAGAACATTTCCGCGCGACCATGAGCACCACTCGAACGCGGCGGAGCGCCCGGGAAAAGGCCGGAGCGCGCACAAGAGCCCCACGCCGCCGATTCGGCATGCGGACGGGTCGACTCGGCGAAGTCCGTTTCAATGAAACGCGGTTGAGAGACTTCGCCGAATCGGAGCTACCAGGAAATCAGCTTGCCGGGCCTCGCCGGGCAGGGCCGGGCAGTGCAGCCCCGCAGGCAACGGCTCAGATGACCACGACCCGGCGCCCACGCGTGTGACCGGCCTGGCTGTCGATGTGCGCCTGAGCGGCCTCGGCGAGCGTGTACGACTTCTCGACCGGGATATGGAGCTTCCCCCGCGAGATGAGACCGGCGGCCTCGGCGAGCGCCGCCGGCACGCTCCCGGCCACGCCGGAGAATCGGACACCGAACTCCGGCGCACCGAGATCGGCGATGGAGATCACCTTCTGCGGATCCCCGGTCAGCTCGACGAGTTCGCGGATCACGCCCGAGCCGGCCAGGTCGAGAGCCGCGTCGACACGGCCGAGCTGCCGCACCCGCTCGACCCAGCCCTCGCCGTACGTCGTGGCGACGGCTCCCAGGCCACGCAGATAGTCCTGGTTCGCGGTCCCGGCCGTGCCGATCACCGCGATGCCGCGGTCGCGGGCGATCTGCAGCACCGCCGACCCGACTCCCCCCGACGCGCCGCTGACCAGCAGCGTCTGCCCGGGCTGCACACCGACCTCGCGGATGATGCGCAGCGCGGTCTCCACTACGGAGGGGTAACCGGCCGCCTCTTCGAACGTCAGCCCCTCGGGCATACGCGCCCAGGCCGACAGCACGGCGAACTCGGCATAGGTGCTGCCACCTTCACCGAACACGTGATCGCCGATCTCGACCCCTTCGACGCCCTCGCCGACCTCGTCCACCACCCCGGAGGCGTCAAGACCGACTCCGGCGGGCAACTCGATCGGATGGGCCCCCAGGACCTGACCTTCACGGACCCTCCAGTCAACGGGGTTCACACCTGCCGCCCGCACGGCGATACGTATCTGGCCGGGGCCCGGGTGGGGCTCCTCGGCTTCCAGGAGTTGCAGAACGTCCGGACCACCGAACTCGGCGAAGCTCACTCTCTTCATACCGACGACCGTAGCACTAACCGTTAGTCTTTAAAAACGGTTAGTGTTTCGTACCTGATAGCATCAGCGCATGACAGTGCCGTCCGGACGCCGAGAGCGTAAGAAGGCCGCGACCCGCCAGAAGATCGCTGACACCGCCCTGCAGCTTTTCCTGGAACGGGGGTACGACGCGGTGGGCATCCGTGACGTGGCCGCCGAGGCCGACGTGGCCGTCACCACGCTCTTCTCCCACTTCGCCTCGAAAGAGGCCCTGGTGTTCGAGCAGGACGAAGACTTCGAGAAACGCCTCACTCAGGCAGTCACCGGCCGGGCGCCGCATGAACCGCTCATCGCTGCGCTGCACCGCGAGATCCAGGCCTTGGTGCGACATTGCACGGCGAACGACGCCGCCCCGATCTTCCGGATGATCGACGCATCACCTGCCCTGCGTAAGTACGACGAGTCGATGCAGCTGCGCCATGCGGAGTCGCTGGCAACGGCCATCGCCGCCGATCTCGACCTGTCACAGACCGCAACGGCCTGCCGGACGATCGCGAGGTTCGTGATCGACGCCTATGCGCTGGCCCGTGAGGCGGACGATCCGGAGGCCGCGGTGGACGAGATCTTCCGCATGATCGAGGCGGCCTGGGAGATCGGCCGCCCTTCCTGACGCGCGCGCGGCGCTGTTCCTCTCTTGCAACGTGCGCGCGGCGCTGTTCGACCCTCGCCGTGCGCGCGGGGCTGTTCCTCCCTCCCCGCCCGGCTGGAGTCACCGGGTCCTGCGTCAGAAGTCACCGAGTCCTGCGTCAGATGTGTGCACCCCACACCCGCCGCAGGCCTCCCCCCCGCGGGTCAGACCCCCAACTGCAGTCCGTCGGCGGCCTCCTCGACCATGGCGAGACCGAGCCTGCTGACGCGCACCGCGAACGGGGCACCCGCGACACACAGCGCCGTCAGCCCCAGCTCCCCCAAAGGTGCGCTGCTAACGGGCCTCAGCGTCACCGTGCCCGACGGGGCGTCGGGCCGGATCCCGGCGAGCGCCGTGAGGAGCTGTACCCCGGCGGCCGCGGAGACAGCCGACGGACTGCAGGCAGCGGGATGCGGCAACGGAGCGCCGCCCTCCGTGCGCTGCTCCCCCGCGTACATCTCAGGCAGCCGGTAGCCGAACGTCTCGGCCGCCGCCATCACCCCCCGCAGTAGTCCACTCGCCTCCTTCTCGTATCCGGCGGCGGCCAGACCCGCGACGGCGACCGACGTCTCATGGATACGGACCGCTCCGCCACGATGCCCGAAAGGGTTGTACGCGGGTTCCTTGACGCCCAAACTCCGCAGCCCCCACCCCGAGTCCATGTCGGGGCTGCCCAGCAGCCGGGCAAGCTGCTCGGTCTGCACCTTGTCGAGCAGCCCCGGTGCCAGCGCACCGGACCCGAGCAGGCCGGTGTCGAGGAGGTGGGCGGCACCACCGGTGAGGAGGGAAACGGGGCGGCCGTCGGGCATGCAGGCCGCGGCGGGTCGGCCGCCCGTCCGGTCCTCCACCCAGAAGTTCTCCCGGAAGGCGCCTCGCAGTCGCTCCGCCCACTGCCGCAGGTCGGTGCCGCCCGCACGGCCGTGCGCGTCGAGCAGGTCGGCTCCGAGCAGCGCGGCTCGGTGGGCATGGGCCTGGGTCTCGCATCGCGCGGGGCCACCCGGATACGGGTCCGGCAGCCGTACTCCGTCGCCGACCGCCGCAAGCAGCCATCGCAGGCAGCGCTCGGCCGTCGGCAGCAACTCCTCCGTCTCCTGCGCCGAAAGTCCCCAACGCCACGCCTCCGCCAGCAGCACCGGGAAGAGCAGTGTCGCCTCGATCCCCGTGCACCCGGGCGGCAGATGCAGACCCTTGTTGCGCACCGGTCCGGGGATCATGCCCGCCCGCGGCCCCTTGCCCGCGAGCTGACGGCGGGCGAGCGTACGCAGCGTCCCCAACGCGATCCGGGTGCCGATCGGCAAGGTCATCCGGGCGGCCGCGAGCGCCTCGGCCGGAGCGAGACCACAGCGCCATGGTGCCCCCGCGGCCAGATGGACATCGGTCGGGTGCTCGGGGTCCCGCATCAGCAACGCCTGGAGATCCTCCACTGATCGTTCCAGCAGAGCCCGGGCCCTGGGATCGTCGCCCGCTGCCCGTGCCGTGGTGAGGGAGCGCGAGGCGCCGTGTCCGACCGCCCGCACCGGACCCGCGCCCTCCGTACGCACCCGTAGCTCCAGACTCCAGGTGCCGCCCGGTGGCAGCTCCACCTCCCAGCGCAACAGCCCCGCGGAGGCCAGCGCGTCCGCGGGCGCCGGATGCGCGGTAACCGCACAGTGGCCGGCCGGGGAGGACCAGCGCATGCCGGAGTCGTGGACGCTGGCGGGCAGTTCGGGACCGGTGTTGCCGGACGCGATCGCTCCGAGCTCCGCCAGATCCGTGCCGAGGGACACCTCCACGGGCAGCCGCAGGAGACGGCCCGTGCCGCTGGTCAGGACGATCCGCTCCGTACCGTCCGCGTACCGGGTCCGCTCGACGATCACATCCGGATCCGGACCGCCGTCCGCGGACGTACGCAGTGTCGCGACGAAGCGGACACGGTCGGCCGAGAGCATCCGGGCCTGCACGACCACCGGCTCGCGCCCCGCCACCCGCACTTGGCAGCGGGACAACAGCCTGCGCCCCGCGCGGTAGAACCCCTCGAGTCCGCGGCCGGTCAGCTGCCCCTGATCCGTAGAGATCGCGAGCGCGGGCATGGCCACACAGATCAGCGCGTCGTGCGCGGGCGGCAGCTGGGCGGGGCGACGCGGCGCGGCAGCCGGGGCCTGCCCGCCGGGCAGGCGCGATGGAGTCGGCGCGGGTCGCTGGGGACCCTCTCTGCCGGAGACAGGAGACGGGGCGGGCAGGGACATGAGGCGGCTTCTTCCGCGCTGTCCGCGCTACGGGGATTCGGAGGTCGTACGGCGGCTCGACCCAGGCACAGGTACCGCCACTCAGGTGAACGGACCGCCCCCGCCCCAGGTCACGCCCACGGAACACGAAGCCACTCGGTCGGCCCCGGTCTCCCCCGCGAGGCACCCACGCCGGTACCCATCTCGCCCCATCCCGCTCGCCCTCCCTGAAGCCTGCCCTGAGGGCTGCCTTCAGGACTGCCCTCAGGGCTGCCCTCAGGCGACGAACTCCCGCGTTCATGTGTCGTTCCTCGCCGCGCGCCGGGTGGTGTGACGGCGGTTCCGCGGCCCTGTGCTCGGCCTCTCGGCGGCCCGTGCACCAGTGCCGCTCTTCGGCCGTGAGGGGCGGCTGCGGCGTCGGGAGGCGGCACCCACCGGCGGCCCTCCCGCGGAGTCCAAGGTCTCCACTGGTACGGGCAGTTCGGTCTGCACACCCGACGCGCCACGGTCAGTTCGTTCCCTTCGCAAGCAGCGGCGGATCGGCTCAGGGTCCAGATCTCCGGCGCAGGCATGGTGCAGGAGTTGCGCGAAGGTGTAGCTGGGGTCGGCACACAGCGCCATGGCCAGGGCTTCCTGCCCCTCCGTGGCATCACCGAGGGACCAGGCGACCCAGCCAGCGAGGGACAGGGGAGCCGCGGCGTGCTCTGCGTAGGCGCCGACGCAGCGGCGGGCCAGGACCCTCCAGAGACGGAGTGCCGTCGCCGCGGCGTCGCCCTCCATCCATTCCGCCGCCTGATCACGAGTCGTACGGTCCTGCAGCCCGAGGATCAGCGCCGCGGCTTCGTCGTGGGCGAGAAGTTCGTCGTCCTGGAGATCCGCCTCCAGCCTGTCGACGACCGTCGGTGCCGCAGCCATACGCGCCATGATCCGGCGGGCCAGGTCGAGCGTGTCAGCGGCGACCTCGGCGTGCCCGTCCTCGTCCAGGATCCGGCGCACGATCGCCAGGCCCGCCGCGTCGAGAGCGGCCTCCTGGTCCGCCGCGGCGACGGATTCCCAGGGGGTGAGGCGCGCCCGCATCTCCCTTGGTGTGACACCCACTTGGACGCCGGCGTAGGCCGTGGCCGCGGCCAGGACCGACGTGCCCGGCCGCATCAGCGATACGCCTTCCGGCGGGCAGCACTCCTTGTTCGGGCAGCAGTAGGTCCAGAAACTGTCCGCCGAGATGCACACGACCTCGAACACGGGGACGTCGAGGCTTCCGCAGGCGGTGCGGAGCACTTGCGCAAGCGGTCGCAGGCGCTCCATGACCTGCCGTCCGGATTCGGCACCCACAGGCTCCGCGCACAGGAAGGCGACAATGCCGTCAGGCCGGGCCCCGCGCCGCTCGCAGCCGCCCACCAGACACTGGGCGAGCTGCTCCGCGATGGGTGGCCAGTCCTCAGCGCGCCCGGGGATACCGAGGCGCACACGGCCACCCAACCGCCCCCGCTCGCCGTGCAGAGCGATGAGGACGACGCTCTCCTCGGGCCGGAACCCGAGCAAGTACGGAAGGGCATCCGCGAGTTCGGCCGGGGTGCGCAGGGTGACCAGGGTCTCGTCGCCGGAATCAGTGGAGCGGGTGGAATCGATGGAATCGGTGGAGTCGATGGAATCGATCGGGTCGTTCTGTTCGCTGTGGTTCGCCATGCGCCGACTCTCCCGCGGATCGCCAGATTCCGGTTTGGCCTGTGGATAACTGCGATCAGGGGCACGCCAAGAGTTATCCACAGGCCGGTGGACTCGTTCGCCTAATGTCAGACCCATCGGGTTGCATGGGGGCATGACCAACGAAGATCTGCGCACGGCGGCCGATGCCGTACTCGCCCGCCTCGTCGGCGGCCCCGCCCCCGAAGACGGCGAGGCGGCGCCGTCGGACGGTCCACGACTGCGCGAGGATCAGTGGCGCGCGATCGAGGCGCTGGTCGCCGACAAGCGCCGGGCCCTGGTCGTACAGCGCACGGGATGGGGAAAGTCCGCCGTGTACTTCGTCGCGACCGCGCTGCTGCGGGAGCGTGGCAGCGGCCCCACCGTGATCGTCTCCCCCTTGCTCGCGCTCATGCGCAATCAGGTGGAGTCGGCCGCGCGAGCCGGAATCACCGCCCGCACGATCAACTCCTCCAACACGGAGGAGTGGGAGACCATCCAGGCCGAGGTGGCCTCCGGCGACGTGGACGTTCTCCTCGTCAGCCCGGAGCGGCTGAACAACCCGGACTTCCGCGATCAGGTCCTGCCCAAGCTCGCCGCGGCGACCGGCCTGCTCGTGGTCGACGAGGCGCACTGCATCTCGGACTGGGGCCACGACTTCCGGCCCGACTACCGACGGTTGCGCACCATGCTCGCCGATCTGCCGCCGGGCGTCCCCGTGCTGGCCACCACCGCGACGGCCAACGCACGGGTGACGGCCGATGTGGCCGAGCAGCTGGGCACCGGCGGCAGCTCGGACGCGCTCGTGCTGCGCGGGCCTCTCGACCGCGAGAGCCTGAGCTTGAGCGTGCTCCAACTTCCCAACGCCGCGCACCGGCTGGCCTGGCTCGCCGACCACCTGGACGAGCTGCCGGGCTCGGGAATCATCTATACGCTCACCGTCGCCGCCGCCGAGGAGATCACCGCCTTCTTGCGCCAGTGCGGGCACACCGTCACCTCGTACACCGGTAAGACGGAGAACGCGGACCGGCAGCAGGCCGAGGAAGACCTCCTCGCCAACCGGGTGAAGGCCCTGGTAGCCACCTCCGCCCTGGGCATGGGCTTCGACAAGCCGGATCTCGGCTTCGTGGTGCATCTCGGCTCCCCCTCGTCCCCGATCGCCTATTACCAGCAGGTCGGCCGCGCGGGCCGTGGTGTCGATCACGCGGAGGTGCTCCTGCTTCCGGGCAAGGAGGACGAAGCGATCTGGAACTACTTCGCCTCGCTCGCCTTCCCTCCCGAGGAGCAGGTCCGGCGCACGCTGGACGTCCTCGCGCAGGCGGGAAGGCCGCTGTCGCTGCCCGCCTTGGAGCCGCTGGTCGAGCTGCGCCGGTCACGGCTCGAGACGATGCTCAAGGTCCTCGACGTGGACGGCGCCGTCCGGCGCGTCAAGGGCGGCTGGACCTCCACTGGGATGCCCTGGGCGTACGACGCCGAGCGCTATGCCTGGGTCGCCAAGCAGCGGCAGACGGAGCAGCAGGCGATGCGTGATTACGCCACGACTCCCGGCTGCCGGATGGAGTTCCTGCGGCGGCAGCTGGACGACGAGGCAGCGACACCCTGTGGGCGCTGCGACAACTGCGCGGGCGCGCGCTTCACCGATGCCGTGTCCTCCGGGGCACTGGACACGGCTCGGGGCGAACTGGTCCGTGCGGGTGTTGACGTGGAACCCCGGAAGATGTGGCCGACCGGGCTCGCCGCCGTCGGCGTCGACCTCAAGGGGCGTATCCCCGTGGGCGAACAGGCCTCCCAGGGCAAGGCCTTGGGACGGCTCTCTGACATCGGATGGGGCAACAGGCTCCGGCCGATGCTCGCCCCGCAGGCCCCTGACGGACCGGTGCCCGACGACGTGGCGACGGCCGTGGTCGGCGTGCTCGCCGACTGGGCGAAGGGCCCCGGCGGCTGGGCATCGGGCAACGCCGACGCCCAGGCGCGGCCTGCCGGTGTCGTGGCCATGTCCTCGCACACGAGGCCCCAGCTGATCCAGTCACTTGGCGCACGGATCGCCGAGATCGGCCGTCTCCCGCTCCTCGGCTCCATCGAGTACGCCGCCGGAGCCGATACGGCACATGTGCCCAGGAGCAACAGCGCGCAGCGCCTGCGCGCCCTCGACGGGGCGCTGACCGTGCCCCCCGAGCTCGCGGCGGCACTCCAGGAAGCGGGCGGTCCCGTTCTGCTCGTCGACGATCTGACGGACAGCGGCTGGACCCTGGCGGTGGCCGCGCGCATGCTCCGCCGGGCCGGTGCCAAGGGGGTGTTGCCGCTGGTCCTGGCCGTACAAGGCTGACGCAAGCGTCGATGTGGGCCGCCTTGGGCAGGGATATAGGCGGCGCATCATCAGATACTGGTCGGCGGACCCGATTGCTCGTTGCCGCAAGGCAGTACGACGGGAAGAATTGGTGCTGCTCCCCGCGCGCCTCCCCGTGGTCCGGCAGGGCTGTGCCGCGGTGCGCTCCCCAGTCCGACCCGCCCTATGGGCGCGTAGCCGAAGGGAGGACCGTGACCTTCGGATTCGCTCCGTTCGCTGCGGCATCGATGTCGGAGTCTTCGACGTCGGCTGAGATGTCCGCCGATTCCACCAACCGACTGGCCCGGATGCTAGAGCCCGCGGAGTGGTCAGCCGCGGGAATTCCCCTGCTGCGCAATCCGCGTGAGGTCGTCAGCGGCCTGCACGCCCGGCATCGCCCGATGCCCGGGACAGCCGTCGTCGCTGTCCTCGATCCGGAGGAACGGCTCCGGGCGAGCGCTTCGTTCCCCCGACGGCCGAGCGCGGCGGACGGCTGGGTGTTCCGTAACGCGCTGCTCGCGCAGCTGCGTCGGGTCATCCCGCACGACCTGCGGCGCCGCACCCCGGTGCGCACCGCCGTCCTGCTCTACTGCCGTGACGGTGACGCGCGTTGGACGCAGGAGGACGGGGCGTGGATGTGGGGTCTGCGGGACGCCTGCACACTGCACGGGCTGCGGTGCGGTGCCTACATCACGCTGACCCGTGATGGCTGGCAGGTGCTCGGCGAGGGCCGTGGCGGCCGTCGGCCGAGTTCCGGCTCGCTCCCGGAGGCTTTCGCCGAGACCGATCCGCCGCCACCCCGCACCGGCGGCCCCGCGTCCGACGTCCTGCGCCGGGCGGCGGCACGCTGAGGCGTCCTTCGACCCGCCGCGCCGGGCGGGCCACAGGCATGGACCGGAGCGCTCGCCGCCCGCGTCACGCGGTACGCGACGCACACGGCTCGAAGCTCACCCGGCCATGCCACAGACGGACACCGACCACCCGACTTCGGAGACAGGCAGTCGAAGCCGGGACCCGGCGCGCAGGTGTCAGACAGTGAATGTCAGACGCCCGCGCCCAGCATCGCGTTGATCCGCTGCGGGTCACCGCAGACGATCAGCAGGGTTCCGGCCCGGGTGAGCGCCGTCGGCAGCGCGCCGACCGCGATCTCCTCGCTGCCGCCGTTGATGGCGACGACGACCACGGGGCGGGACACGGCACGGCCCAGGGCGGCGGCGTCGGCGTAGAAGACGTCGTCACCCGCGTCGTGCTGAGCCCAGTAGGAGGCCTCGCCGAACGACAGCTCGTGCGTGGCCCACGGGTGCGGGTCGCCGGTGGTGATCACCAGGACCTCACCCGGAGCACGGCCGGAGTCGAGCAGCAGGTCGACTGCTTCCTCGGCGGCGTCGAGCGCCCCCTCGGCGGAAGCCGGGATCAATTGGATCTGCGGAACCGAAGCACCGGCATCCGTCGCGGAGCCCGCAGGGGAACCGGCGGAAACGGCGGAAGGTCCGGAAGCAGCCGGGGCGGACGGCCCGGGCTTGGCGGCCGGTTCCTGCGACGTGCGCTGCGCCGGCGGCGTCGGCCGGGCGGGGCCCGGTCGGCCGGGACGCGGCACAGCCGCGGGACGCGGGCCGGGTACGGGGCGGGGGGTCGGCGTGATGCGGCCACTGGCCGGGGTCACGCGGGGACCCTGGGCACTCTCGTGAATCTGAGGCTCCTCGGGACTGAGAGGCATGCGTTGTTATTTATCAGACGCCGGTGCGAGTGGCACCGGCGGGTGGCACATGAGTGCGAGTAGAACTGCCGGAAGTGTCAGAAGTCGAAGCCAAGCTGGCCCTCGATTTCCGGAACGCTTCCATCCGCCCAGCTGCGGGCCTTCTTGAGGTGCCGCCACTGGGGCAGCGCATCAAGATACGCCCACGACATCCGGTGGTACGGGGTGGGCCCCCGCTCCGCCAGCGCGGCCTTGTGCACCGGCGACGGATAGCCGGCGTTGGCCGCAAAACCGAAGTCTGCATGTTCGATACCCAGTTCGGCCATCATTTTGTCGCGCCGAACCTTGGCGATCACCGACGCCGCGGCGACGGCCACACAGGATTGATCGCCTTTGATCACCGTACGAACCCGCCAGGGAATCCCGAGATAGTCGTGCTTCCCATCGAGGATCACCGCTTCCGGACGCACCGGCAACGCCTCCAGGGCGCGCCCGGCGGCGAGCCGCAGGGCGGCGGTCATCCCCATGTCGTCGATCTCCTCGGGCGAGGAGTGCCCCAGGGCATACGCCGTGACCCAGCTCTCCAGTTCCCCGGCGAGCGTCGTGCGCCGCTTGGGACTGATCAGCTTGGAATCGGTGAGCCCTTCGGGCGGCCTGCGCAGTCCCGTGATCGCCGCACAGACGGTCACCGGTCCCGCCCACGCGCCGCGCCCGACTTCGTCGACGCCGGCAACGATCTTCGCTCCGGTGGTAGCGCGAAGGGAGCGCTCGACGGTGTGGGTGGGAGGTTCGTACGGCATGGCGCCAGACAGCGTACGCCGCCGGACATCACCCGCGACACCCAGGTCTACCGACGGAGCAGCGGAACCATGACCTGGTCGATCAGTTCGGCGAATTCCTCGTCGCCCCATTCGCTCCCGCACACCTTGGAGCGGTACATCATCATCGCCGGAATGACGTCGCACACGTACGGGTCCACGGCCTCGGCGCGCACCTCTCCGCGCTCGACTCCACGACGTACGACCTCTTTGATCAACTCCACGCTCGGCTCGACGACCCCCGCGAAAATCACTCCATGGAACCGCTCGGCCGTCACCGTGTCGCATTCGTGAAGCACGGACCGGAGAGCGAAACCGGGCCGCGAGAACATCGCCGCACGCATCTGCCTGCACAGCTGGAGGAGGTCTTCCCTGACTCCGCCGCAGTCCGGCGCGGAGTCGAGTTTCGGGAGGCCGGCCTGCAGCGCGTCCACGACGAGGTCCTCCTTGGAGGGCCACCGGCGGTAGACCGCGGCTTTGCCGGTCTGCGCGCCTGCCGCCACCCCCTCCATCGTCAGGCCGTTCCAGCCGACGGTACTGAGCTGCTCGAGCGCGGCCTCGAGGATCGCCCGCTCCAGCACAGGGCCCCGTCGGCGCGAGGATGCCGTCTGAGCGGAGGCGGCGCTCCAGCGCGAAGTAACCATCGATATCTCTCCGTTGCGCAATTCGAGGCAGTGTCAGTGAACGGTTGCGTTCACTGATGGGGAGTCACTACCGTGGACGGGACAGTGAACGGGAGCGTTCACTAATGCTCTTGTGGGGGACCCATAGTGACAACCTCTCAGTTAGCTCAAGATCAGAAGCCCGGCGCCGCCCGCCGAGCAGGCCGGCCCGGAATCGCGCTAGCCGTCATCGCGGCCTGCCAACTCATGGTGGTCCTCGACGCGACGATTGTGAACATCGCGCTCCCGCACATTCAGGACGCGCTCAAATTCACCACCACTGACCTCACTTGGGTCGTCAGCGCGTACACGCTCACTTTCGGTGGACTGCTGCTCCTCGGCGGCCGCGCCGGTGACATCCTCGGCCGCCGCCGGGTCTTCATGACCGGCATCCTGGTCTTCACCCTCGCCTCGCTCCTGGGCGGATTCTCCCAGGAACCCTGGCAGTTGCTCGCCGCGCGGGCCTTGCAGGGCGTGGGCGGCGCGATCGCATCGCCCACCTCCCTGGCACTCATCACCACGACCTTCCCCGAAGGCCCCGAGCGCAACCGCGCGTTCGGTGTCTTCGCGGCCGTCTCCGCGGGCGGCGGCGCCATCGGTCTGCTGACCGGCGGCATGCTCACGGAGTGGCTCGACTGGCGCTGGGTGCTGTTCGTGAACGTACCCATCGGCATCCTGATCGCCTTCCTCGCCCCGCTCTACATCAACGAGTCCGAGCGCCATCCGGGCCGTTTCGACATCGCGGGCGCCCTCACGTCGACCCTCGGCATGGCCTCCCTGGTCTACGGATTCATCCGGGCGGCCGAGGAGGGCTGGCGCGACAACCTCACCCTGGCGTCGTTCGGCGCGGCGATCGTCCTGCTCCTGGCCTTCGCCCTGATCGAGAGCCGGGCGAAGGAACCGATCACTCCGCTGAAGATGTTCGCGGACCGCAACCGCTCGGGCTCGTACGTGATCATGCTGAGCCTGGCCGCGGCGATGTTCGGCATGTTCTTCTTCATCGTGCTCTTCGTCCAGAACGTACTGGGCTACACACCGATCGAAGCGGGCCTCGCCTTCCTGCCGATCACGGTCGCGATCGTGGCGGGCGCGGGCATCTCCCAACGGCTCCTTCCGGTCCTCGGCCCCAAGCCGTTCATGGTGACCGGTTCGGCCCTCGTGGCCCTCGGACTCGGCTGGCTGACCCTCATCGGCCCGGACAGTTCGTACGTGAGCGGAGTGCTCGGCCCGATGCTGGTGTTCGGCTTCGGCATGGGTCTGAACTTCGTGACCCTTACATTGACGGCCGTCTCCGGAGTGGCCCCACACGAGGCGGGCGCGGCATCGGGCCTGCTCAACGCGACACAGCAGGTAGGCGGTTCACTCGGCCTCTCCATCCTGACCACGGTGTTCGGCACGGCGAGCCGGAACGAGGCCAAGGAACAGATGGCGGACTTCATGGCGCACGCGTCGCCGCAGCAGAAGGCCGCGTTCGCCAAGACCGGTGAGCTGCCCGCTCCCTGGGGACCCGAAGTGCTGTCCCAGGGGATCTCGACGGCCTTCATACCGGCCGTCGCCATGGCCCTGCTCGCCCTGGTCACCGCCGTGGTACTGGTCCGGGTGCGCAAGAGCGACCTGGAGGCACTGTCCGGTACGGCCAGTGCGGCGGGGCCCGCAGGCGGCTGAGGGGGAGGCGTACGGGCCGGGCCTCCACAGCGGCGGGAGCTCCACAGCGGTGGGGGGGGGGGGGGGGGGGGGGGGGGGGGGGGGGGGGGGGGGGGGGGGGGGGGGGGGGGGGGGGGGGGGGGGGGGGGGGGGGGGGGGGGGGGGGGGGGGGGGGGGGGGGGGGGGGACG